>CAYLRE010000188.1:0-9523 GCA_964385715.1 uncultured Planctomycetaceae bacterium | reverse complement strand
TCAGCAGGAGTTGCACGTCTTGAGCGATGGTCGGTTGCTGTTTCGGTTCTTCAAACTCACACCGGACTCCGCCGACCGATCCCCCAGCGGCCGACAAATGCCGACGATCGTCTGCTTCATGGGCCACGGAAAGGTGCGGCAGATTCTCGAGGAACCGGAGAGCTACCAGCACGCCTGCGCGGCCCGCTTCGCGAAGTACGGGTACTTGGTTTTCGCTATGGAGAACATCGGCATGGGCCCGGTCGATATCCCTTCGCAGACGCTTTCCACAACCGCCTGCTGGATCGCGCCCAACGACGAGATCTGCGCCGCGATGAAGGCCGAGAAACTGCGAGCGAGCGAAGGAGTTTGCGGATTGCGAAACCTGGCGGTGACGGCCATGCCGATGCTCGCCATGTGCGACTCCCGCGACCTTGGTGGCGCGGTCGACAGCAAGAACCTGGGCCGCAGCACGTTGATCCTTTACGACCGCTACCCCGGCGGGCTCGGTTACTGCGAGAAGGGCTTCGAGCACGTCGGCGAGCTGCTACGAATCTGCCACGAGATGGTCGAGGAGTGCGACTGCGAAGATGGCTGCCCCAGCTGTGTCGGACTGCCGAACCTTCGCCCGGCCATTCATAGCGACCCGGACCTGTCGCGCGGCTATCCGATGCCCAACAAGCGAGCGACCATCCGCCTGTTGGAACTGCTGCGGCAAACGGCGGCGGCAGAAGTCCAGGCGGTAACAACTTAAGGCCCCCTCGATCACCATGCTCTCCGAAGACGTTCGCCGACGCTTAGAACGACTCAACCGTGGGCCACTGCCCGCGGCTGTGGGCGACAGCGCAGTGAAAGCGGGTGCCACTGCTGGCTTGTCCAGCAGTGCTAAGACAAAATCGGCGAAGTCTTCGGCGGCCGCGACGGGTTCGGATCTACCTGTAAATGCAGCGGCGTTGGCTGAGGCCGCAAAAAACGACCAGCCACTCGATCTCTCGGCCATCGCGAATCCGAAGCTGCGAGCCGCGGTTTCAAATCTCAAGGTTTACGAACCGCAGACACTCGAAGAGGTGGCCCCCGGATCGGTCGTGGAAACGCCCGTCGGCAGTTACTACCGGATCGATCGCCCGCTCATCGACATTTGGCCGCAGAGCGAACAGATCATCACCGCCGCGCACACACGTATCGCCAGCATGAATGGCGAGCGGCGGGAACTGCACCACGAGCTGGCCGCCTTCGTCGATCACTTCCCCGCCGGCGTGATGTTCTTGGACCTCGAGACGTGTGGCTTTTCCGGCTCCATGGTCTTCTTGGCCGGCCTGCTGTGCGAGGTCGACGGCGAGTTAACGCTGCGGCAACTGTTCGCCCGCGACTATGCCGAAGAGGCGGCCATGTTCTGTGGGCTTTGGCAAACGGCGGCCGGCAACCCCGTGCTGGCCACCTTCAACGGCAAGACGTTCGACTGGCCAGTGGTCCACGACCGCAGCACCCTGCACCACCAGGGCCGCGACATGCGGTACGCGAAACAGCGCGAAGATCAAGTGGGGCGGTCATCCGTTGCAGAAGGGGCGGAAGACCACCCCACAGCAACCGCCGACACCGTCCTCGGCCGTCGTGACCCACGGCCCAACCCGGTGCACTTCGATCTGTTGCACCACAGCCGTCGCCGTTGGAAACAGGTCTTGCCCAACTGCAAGCTGCAAACGCTTGAGCGATACCTGTGTGGTCGCGCCCGCCAAGGCGATATTCCCGGCAGCGAAATCCCGGACGCCTACCATGAGTTCGTTCGCAGTGGCGACGCCCGCCAGGTGGGCGACATTCTGCATCACAACGCGCTCGATCTGGTCACGCTGCTGCAAGTTTCGCTGCAGCTGATTTAGGGCCACGCGAGGGAGAACTGGGGTGCCACTGGTAGCTTGCTACCAGTGCGTCTCGTTTCAAGTAGGTCAGGCTATACCTGATGGAGGCTATTTATTTTTTGCTACCGCCCTGCGCTCGGTCGCCCATTAAGGCGACCGTGCTCAGTTGCTCCCACCGCGCAAAAAAAAGGCCGCGACTCGCTCGAAAGCAAGTGCAGCCATAAAAGCAAACGGTCGGTCCTTTGCGACGGGGAGGTCGCTGCGAGAAAAGCGAGGGTCGGTCGCGCTAAGCACTAACCATGAATGACCCCGGCCAACGCAAAAGGTTAGTCCCTCCGACGGAATGTGGACCGAGTCGTTTGATCTTTTCAGTTTTGAATTGTCTTTCTATTACCAATTCTAGCGGATGTTCGCAAGCGATGACGACGAATCTGGCAAAAAAATTTCATGCCAAAGTCGTGACATTTTTCGCGTGCCATCCGGCCGCTTATAGCATCGGCTATCACTGCCGTCGGCGCATAAGAAAAAGCCCGCTAGCGGTGAAGATTTCAAGCCAAAAGAGTACGTGCAAAATTGGCCCAGAAATTGCTAAGAGCAACTTGGATGCGTGAAATTCTGGCCAAGATTCAAACGCCAGAATTGGCCTTCACGAGATTATTAATCGCCGCCAGCTAGCGTGGCCGCGAAGGACCGCCCTCGGACGCATCGTTGTCGAGCTTCGATTCCGCCGCGTCGTGGGCATCGAGAAACGCATCGATCGCCGCCTCGAGCTTTTCGGGCGTCTCGTACGTACCGGCAGCAATCTGGTGCTTGATGTCGGCGACCAGGTGTTCGCGGATTTCAGGTTCGTTACGGGCGATCATGGGCGCGTGCGATTATTGGGGCGGGTTCCTTGTTCTCTACAAGGATAGCTTATGCGCAGCGGGTGCGCCTAATCGCCTGATTTGCGCAGCGACAACCGCGGAGATAATCGGTTTCGCTAAGAACCCGTAACGCTTAGCCGTAGAGGGCCGTGACCGGCTCCGCCTTGACCAGCTCGCGAGGCTGATTGAGGTGGTTGTAGACGATGGCCGCCGGGTTGATACCAACCGCGTGGTAAATCGTCGCCAACAGTTCGATCGGATGGACCGGGTTGGTGAGCGGGGCCGAACCGGTCTTGTCCGATTCACCGTAGACCACGCCACGCTTGATACCGGCACCGGCCAGCACCGCCGTGTAGCAGTAAGGCCAGTGATCGCGACCGTCGGCACTGTTGTTATTGCCGGAGGTCGATACACCACGCTGCGGGCTACGGCCGAATTCACCGATCGCAACAACGAGCGTGTCTTCCAAAAGACCACGTTGGTCCATGTCCTCGATGAAGGCCGACAGGCCGGAGTCGAGCATCGGAGCCGACTGGTTCTTCATCCGCTTGGTCAGGTCAACATGATGATCCCAAGAGTGGTTGTCGCTGTTGGCAACCTTCGGCCAGACAACTTCCACTACGCGGGTACCGGCTTCCACCAGACGACGGGCCAAGAGACAGCTCTGCCCGAACGTGTTGCGACCGTACATGTCGCGAGTCTTGTCCGTTTCGGCCTTAAGATTGAAGGCCTCGCGAGCACGACCGCTGCTGATCAGATTGATCGCCTGCTCGTAGTACTTGTCGAGATCGTAGTTCTCCACCGCCTTGTCGAGCTCGGGCATGCCGTTATTGATCAACTGACGCAGACGCTCGCGGCGAGCGAGACGACCCTTGGAGACTTCGGGACGGAGGGCCAGGTCGTTGACCTTGATGCGCTCCATCTTTTCCATGTCCATGTCGGTACCGGACGGGAACAGGAAGTAAGGATCGAATCCGCGACCGAGGAAACCGGCGGTTCCACCCTTGTTGACCACGTTGCTTTCCTGCAGCGGACGCGGGGTCATAACGAGCGGCAACATCGGCACGGTCGGCGGCTTGAGGCGAATGATGTTCGCACCAAAGTTCGGGAAGTCTTTCGGCGTCGGCGGTTCCAACTGACCGGAAGGACTCACCTTGTCGGCCGTATAACCGGTCATCATCTGGTAGATGGCGGCCGTGTGATTGAACAGCCCGTTGGGCGTGTAGCTGACCGAGCGAAGCAGCGTCGTCTTGTCGGTGTGCTTGGCGAACTTGGGCATGTTCTCCGTGAGATCGATGCCGGGCACGACACTGTTGATTCGCTTGAAGGCACTGCGGACGTTGTCTGGCACGTTTTCCTTGGGATCCCAAAGATCGAGATGCGAAGGACCACCCTGCAGGTAAAGCAGGACCACGCTCTTGGCCTTATTCCAGCCAGGTCCACTACCAAAGAACGGATGATGCGGATCGGTGATCGTGGCCGCGGTCGCTTCTTGCATTTGGAGCATCTGGCCGAGCGAGAGGCCCAACATGGCCGAGCCACCAACTCGCAGAATGTCGCGTCGGCTGTGGCCGACCTCTTTGTCACAGACGTCCTTAGCCGAAGATTGTCCAGGTACGATCAGCATGGTATTTCCTTGCCAGCAGTATTTGCGGTAAAGGGTCTCGAACGTGGGCGATTAGCACCACGCGACGAAGACGAATCGCGCCGTCTCGCGAGGGGCTACCCCACCAGGATCGGCGCGCGAAATCTCACAGTTTACTCAAACCGCTACTATAACGGCTTATGGCCCTTTTTGTCAAAAACGAAAGGACTGCTGAATAGGTAAAATCCGCGGGGCAACGGCGGCCAAGAAAGGGACGCTAAGCCTTTACGAGATAAACGCTTGGGGCAAGTCCAAGAACTGCCCCGCGAAGCCGCATCAGGAAATCAAAGATCGATCATGAGCAGAACGCCCTGAGGCAGCCTATTTTAGGCCTCGATCAGCCGCTTCTTGTCGATACTCTTTGGCTCTGGCTTCTTGTTCCCCGGCCCGGCATCCTCGCCTGCTTCGTCTCGTTGATCAACTTCTTCACGCTCTTTGCGCGGCTGTCGATCGTCGCGCTGAAAGCCTCGCCGGCGGCGTTCGAGCATTCTCTGCTGCAGTCGGCGAAACTGTTCTTCTACGCGACGGAGCTCTTCCTCGACGTCTGCTTCAAAGTTACGTCTCGGAAAGCCGGGGCGTGCCTCGCGAAGATCAGGCGGCAGTAATTCGTCGAAACGGCGGAAGAAGTCGTCGTCGAATCCGCGGAACGCGTCATCGCCGGGCCCCCAGCCTGGCGGAAAGATGCCGCGCGGGATTCGACCAGCGGGAGCATTTGTTTGGGCAACGATCTGTTCGTAGATCCGATGGGCTTCCGGGTGCTTTGCCTTTAGGTCCGCGGCGTCCTTGGCGGCATAGGTCTTTGTGACCACCTTGGCTTCTTGTTTAGCTTCGGCACCCTGGTCTGCTTGGCCGTCACCGGCCAGCTGTTGCTCGGTAACCTCCATCGTGATTCCGCCGTTGTTGGGGGCCTCGACAATCTTGACGGTCCGGCCATGCTCTTTGACCGTGATCTCGGTTCGGCCATTCTGCCGCACTACGGTTCGGCTCGATCCGCCTCGTGGAATACCACCGGCCTTTCCGCCTCGATGAACGCGCGGAAAGACCTCTAGGCGAATCCCCGGCCCGCCCTGCCTAGGCTGCCCCTGTCCAGGTTGAGCTGCCTGCGGAATCACATTGGCCAGGAGCTGTGAAGCCCGCTCGGCCACCTGAGTGTTCTTACTCTCCGAGATTCTCTTGAGCCCCGCTCGCACGGTTTCTCGAAGTGCCGCGTCGGAGCTCGTGGCGAACTTCTCCAGCAACGCGAAGGCACGGCGGCTGGCTTCGGCCGAGCCCCGTTCCGCCACGCGCAACAGCGGCTTCACGGCGTTCTCGCCAAACGATTCGAGAGCCTGTGTGGCTGCCTCGCGAGCAGCGAATTGAGCGTCGTCCAGCTGGCGCACCAATTCGCCGATCGTGGCCGTCGGTTTGCTAGCAGCACTTTCAGTGGCGGCCGGGTCAGGATTGCCTGGATCCTCAGCCACGGCAAAGGCGACAAAATGGCCCACAAGTGGAAGCGTCAGTGCAGCGGCAAGAACAATCGAGACCTGGAGGAGACGACGCATGACCTTAGTTCCCATAGCGTAAAAATACTCAATTGCTGGGCAATTCAGCCCTCTTCAATATACGTTGTTTCCGCTCGGATCAATATCTTGCGGACGGCATCAGCGTTTCGCATTCGTTTATAGCGACCGCCGCCCAACGCTAGCAGTCTAACCGCAGGAGTCAGGCGACGTTGCTCAAATCGGGCGAATTCGCTACAAGTCCCTGCCCATGATCGAAGGCTGACGCACCCGTCAGGGCTGGCTGGACTCATCCGTCAATTGGAACCATCGCATGACCGCCTCCACACTTGGCAAACGCTGGGTCACAGCTCGCCGCGCTACCGCGATCTACCTGCTTGCGCTGGCCGTCTGGTTGGTACTCGGCATCGCCATCGAGACCCGAGCCGACAGCGAGCCGGCTCGCGATGGAGAAGCGCCTCTTCAGAACGTGCTTGAAGCCGGGCTCAAGGCACGTCGTCCCGTCGAATTCGCGTTCATCGCCCGGGTGTGCGACTTCGTCAATCGGGGCGAACTACCTCGCAAATTGGTCCAGCAGACCTTCACCTGGTCGCGACGCAAGGGTGCTCGCCCGTATCCGTATTTTGAACGGGCGATGCAGCTTCATGCCAAGCGGCTCGGCGTACCGCTATAGCCACCTGGCAAGGTATCTGCCCGTGTCGCGTAGGTCCTGTGCTTGGCTGCCTCTACGCTATCTCTCTAGTGCCCTGACGTGAGCTACTCTTTCCTGGCGCGTCGGCCACTCGCACCACGACCCGATCCTCATCCGTCGCCCGATGGCGCCGGGGACCAAGATCTCGGATTGCCAGACGAAACACTCGTGTCTCCCTGGTGCAATCGCGTGGTGCTATCGCCGCCCGGTGAGAAGAGCCAACCGGCCCTAATATCGCCCTGGGACCGCCCTGGGACCGTTGTGCGGGCGACCCAGGCCAACCTAGAATGAGGCCACGCGCATCGGGGTAGATGAATCGAGCCTTTTCAGCCGATGCTGATCGATTGCGGTGTCGAACGACTGGCACGCACTGCTCGCTTGCATTCCACAGCATTCACCAAATTCACCCACGGGGTCACGGTCATGAAGAACGCCATTTCGCGTTGCAGCTCACTCTTACAATGGATCACGCTCACCTGCGTCGCCCTGTTCGCCACGCCGGTTGTCGCCGCGGAACCGGCAGCGCCTTCGCTGCAGCTGGTTCCTCAGGATGCCTCGTTCTATTTCTCGTCGCTGCGAATGAAGGAGCAGCTCGAGATTGTGACCAACAGTAACTGGTGGGCACAGGTCCAACAGAATCCGCTATATCAACAGATGCTCATGATGGCGCAAATGGGCATGCTGGGTCCGGAAAGCCCGATCAACCAATTCCAGGTGTTCATGCAAGACGCCGAGAACGCCCAGTTGGTCAACGTCCTGCTCGACATGGCTAGCGAAGAGATGTTTATGTACGGCGGAGCCAACGTCGCCTCCGCATTCGAATTGGCACAAGAAATTAGCAATGCCTCGAATCGCGTTGCCATGGAACGCATATCCAGGTTTGAAAACGGCAATTTCGACGAGGGTGATTTCGACAGCGACGAGGAAGAGCTTGCGGTTATGCGGGCGATGTTCGACAAGCTCAACGAAGATCTCGACAAAGTAGTGATGCCAGAAGTCGTCGCCGGCTTTCGCATCCAGAACGAGGTCGCGGCCACCGCTCAAATCGATCGACTCGAGAAACTTCTCAAAGAGCTCATCGAAAGCGATCCGGCGGCCGGCCAGTTCCTAGGCGATCAACCCAAGCGAGAACAGGCCGGCGGGAGCGAGTTCCTCACGATCACAATCGATGCCGCGAAGTTCCCCATGGACCAGATCCCCTTCGAAGACATCGCGGAGGAACCAGGACAATACGACGAACTAAAGAAACGCCTTCAGGAGGTGAAGCTCGTCTTCGCCGTCGGTATTCACAAAGGCTACGTCTTTTTCTCTTACGGCCCGTCGCTCGACCACCTGGCGAAGCTCGGCACAGATGATGTGCTGGCCGATGCTCCGCGTCTGGACCCGCTACGCATGATGGGCGAGAAACGTTATACAGGCGTCGCTTTTCTCAGCGAAGCACTCATGCGTTCGCTCGCCACGAGTGAACAAGACCTCGATATGCTGGCCGATATGGCGCTGGCCATGATTCCGCTTGCCGAAATCGAAGATGACTTCAAACAGGCTCTGGCGGCGGATGTGCCGGAAATGAAGACCGACCTCAAGTCGCTGCTTCCCACTCCGGGCGACTTCCTCAGCTTCAGCTTCCTCAACGGCCGCGGCTACGAAGGCTACAGCTACGACTGGAGCAGCAATCAGATGCTCGATGCCTCGAAGCCGCTCACGGTGCTCAACCATCTCGGAGGCAAGCCAATCTTGGCCATTGCCGCCCGTGGGGCCGATCGGCCGCAAGATTACAACATGCTTGTAAAGTGGCTCAAACGAGGCAAGCAGTACTTCGAGAAGTACGGCGTGCCGACGATGCCCGAGGGCGATCAGGAAGTTTACAAACAGCTCGCCGCGGTTGCCTATCCAGCCTTGCAAAAGGCCGATCAGATTAATCGCAAGTTGCTTCTCCCCGCTTTGGCCGATGGTCAGTGTGCCATGGTCATCGATGGCCTTTCGACAAGCGATCAATGGCACATGGAGATGCCGACCACGAGCCAGGCGCTGCCGCTGCCGATGATCGGTTTGGTGCAAGGTCTGAGCGATGCCGACAAATTCAAGCAGGCCTTGGGAGACTACCGAGATTTGGCCGACGACACGCTGGCCAAGCTTATCGAACTGGCGCCGAATGATGTACCGCCGATTCAAATTCCGGACGCCAAACAGGAGGATCTCGCCGACGGCCTGACCCTTTACTCCTACGAGTTGCCGCCTCCGTTCGGATTCGACAGTAACGTCGCTCCGAATCTCGGCATTACCAGCGACTTCGCGGTGCTGAGCCTGCTGCCCGACCAGACCAAGCGACTCGCCAAGAGCCAGCCGCTGGTCACCGAAAGCGGCCCACTGGCCGACACCGATCGCCCGTTGGCCATGGCGTTCTACTTTGACTTCCACGCCCTGATCGAAGTCGGTCAGCCTTGGATTGACGAAGCCTTTGAGCAATCAGTAAGCCAAGGCTTGGACCAAGGCATCGACCAGGAACTTATTGACAACATGATCAAGCAGCAGAAGCAAATGGCAGCCAGCTGGATCAAATTGTTCAAAGCCTTCCACGGCTACAGCGCCGCGGCGTCGGAAAACTACGATGCCCTGGTGACGCACTCGGAATGGCATATCGAAGATGTGAAGTAACAACAACTCGGCGGCACCTCGATCGAAAGCAAACGGTCGAGGTGCCTGTCCGGTTCTAGGCATTTTTGCCAAACGGCGCCGCGACTTTTTTTGCCATATGCGGAAAAACGGGGTTGGGGTCAATAAACTCCAACGTGTTGCGGTGCCTGCATTTGCGCGAATAGGCGTTTTCGCCTCTCCTGGCCGCAACTCTCTTCGGTCGTTGTCCTTAGCGTTAATTCGCCAGTTCTGCGCGTGACACCAAAAAAGTCTCGTCTCTTGGGAGAGGTGATTAAAGGGGACGGGAGTCATTTCCTGTCCCTGTAATCCATTCTCGCCATTCGCGGCATGTTGTC
>CAYLRE010000187.1:0-9555 GCA_964385715.1 uncultured Planctomycetaceae bacterium | reverse complement strand
AAACCGGATCCAGGTTCGCCGGCGGGTAGACCGGATCACTGCTGCCTTCGATGACCACATCTTCCTGAGGCGTGACGGCGACGTCGGCGTCATCTGGGTAGACAACATCCGATTCGTGCGACATGGAGTCGCCCATCGCCAACCGGTCGGCATCGACTGACAGATCTTCACGAGTGGCAAAACGATCCTCGACGACCGGGGGTTCGGTCTGCTTAGAGGATGCCTCCGAAACGACTTCCCAATCTTCCTTCTCCGAGCTATCGTCGTCGGAAGCGTGCGTTGGTTGATTGCCCCCAAAGTTACCCCGCACGATTTGAGCGCCATCGATCCGTGTGTCGTCAAGACTATCGGCCAATAAATCGTGTTCGCGATCAGGCGTGCTGCCGGTTTGCGGACCAATCGATCCGGCTGGCCGAAACTCCTCGTCCGCCAAGCGAACCTGTTGTTCGATTTGATCGAGCTGCTCTGAAGGATCGGCGATCGGCGCATCTGCAGAGACAAATGGCAACGTCCCCTCGACCGACTCACGCTCCTCCACGACGTTGCTATCCGTCACGTCATCATTCGATTCGATGTTACTCGGATCGATGCTCTCTCCTAGATCGGCGGCGAACTCGTCGTCGAAATCGTCTTCCATGTCGCTAGAGCTGCTGCCCTGCCCTTCCGATCCCCGCTGCGACAATTCATCGGCGGCAATTAATTCACCGGCGTCCATGTCACCCTCGTCAAACTCGTCGGGCGAAAATTCGACCTCCGCCTGCGACGATTCCTCTGCAATCGCCTCGACGGCATCATCCGTATTCCACGGCATCGGCAACTGCTGAAGATCTGCCCACGCCTCTTCGACGCCGCGTTCGTCGATCTTAGGGGCATCGGTGCCCGGCTTCGTTCCGGCCGAGGCCAGTAGCAGCACATGGTCACAAAGCTGATTGATCAGTCGCGGTACGCCGTCGGTCGCATGGTGAATTGCACGCAGTCCCTTATCCGTGAAGATACGGTCGGGCTGC
The DNA here is from genome assembly GCA_964385715.1 of uncultured Planctomycetaceae bacterium. GTDB lineage: Bacteria > Planctomycetota > Planctomycetia > Pirellulales > UBA7805 > MB-PLM-2. Next base: position 8,548 of record CAYLRE010000187.1, on the reverse strand, counting down.
CCCCCGGCGGCCGCCAGTTGTGCCCGCACGAACTGCTGCGTCTCTGCACTGGAAAACGGCTCCAAGTAACTGCGGCAAGTAATCCGTTGATTGAAAGAAGCCATCTTCGGATTGGCAAATCGTTCTTCGAGAATCGCGCCGCCGGCGAGTACCAATCGAACTCGCGGACTCCCTTGCCGCACCAGGTTGGTCAACAACCGTAGTTCTTCGATCAATTTTGGCGAGAGCGTATGGGCCTCGTCTGCGAGTAGCAACATACCGCGTGAACTTCCCTCGCGGGGCGACAGATAGTCCATCAAGGCCAGACGTAATTCCCCTTCGTCCATACGACGATAAGGCTGCGAGAGCTCAAACAGAATCGCCTGCAAGAGCGCCTTTCGCGAAGGCAAACGTCCGCCGCTGAGAACCACCGGCTCAAAGTCTTCTCGAAATTGTTCCGCCAACACCTGGCAGAGCATCGTCTTGCCGCTACCGGCAGGTCCAACAACCAACGAACATCCTTCTGCACGCTCGATCGTTCGAGCGACCTCGAGGCGGGCATGCTCGATCACCTCCGCGGGAAAATAGCGGTCGACGCGAATGTCGGCCGAGAAAGGCCGCTCGGAAAATTGGAATACCGATTCTTGCATGGCGTAAAAAGGCGTCACCGCTGGTTAAGACGTCGGGCCCCCGGGGGGCATAGGATGGAACGGCTCGTTTCGTTTCAGCTTGTTTCGTTTACGGTCGGTCGATTCGCGAATCGACGGCGGTTCATCAGCCCCAAATCAGGTACCACAGCTGGGCCACGCCGTCTGCCAACGCAGACAGGGGATCGGTCCGTAGCTGCGATGCAAAATCATCGGTCAGCATTGCGGAAAGCAACATGCCAAACAGAAACAGGCCCAGTACGATCTCGCAACACAAGATGGCGCCCCGCACGATGCGAGCACGGAGACGCGGGTTTCCTTCATGCGGTTCCGCGGCCACGGAAATCGTTCCCACGACAGGAACGCCTAGCACCCGTTCCGCCTCGGTAGCGTTGTCGATCGTCTGCACGAGTGTCCCCGCGGCAAAGACCATCGAGCTGCCCGTGACCATGGCGAGTGCTCCGGAGATAAGTAACAATGCCAGCGGCGTGGCTCGACTACGGTAGACCACTTCGTCGGCTGGCTTGGTGGACCAGGTAGCCTGAGCCTCCAACTGTTCAAATGCGTCGGCGGCTCCCTGTTCTGCCTCGGAGAGCTGCAAGAATTCTCGTTCCGCCTCAGCAACTGCGGCGACGAGCGTCTGACGTTCCGCTTCGATCGACTCCGCCGAAGTCGACGGTGTGTTAGACGAATCTGTGGTAGAAGCCGAGTCGGTTGCCAGCGATGTTTCGGCCGGTGAGGCACCGCCCGCCTGTCGTTGTTCTGCTTCTTTCTTCAGCGTGTCGGCCGCGACAAGTTGATATCGCAGCGACTGGATCTTGGCGTTGAGCGCCACGACCTCGGGGTGGTGCGGCGTCTTGCTCGCCATCAAGCTCGTCCGCTGACGTTCCAACTCGGTCAGCTCCTCGCTCAACTTGGACACACGCGCGGCCAGCTCCTTGAGCTTTGACGCACTGTCCGACGACGACTGGCGTTCTGGCGTTTGCCCCTCCGACTCTTCGTCGGCATCGGACGGAGCAGGGAAACGGACCGCGTTGTCGGCCGGGGCCTCGCCATGCTCCTCTTCAAACAGGAACAACTCCTGGCGAGCCGCGGTCAATCGACTGGCAGCCTGCTCTGTCGCGGCTGAGGCCTCGACTGATTTCTTGCGTAACTCGGCGCTGACAGACAGCTGATCGAATTCGCTCCGCTCGGAAACAAAAGCGTCACACAGCTGGTTGACCATTTGCCGTGCCACGTCTCGATCCGGGCCGCGATAGGTAACCGAAACCAGCCCACCAACGCCGCGTTCGGCGTGCGGCTGAATTGTCAGATCTCCGGCGACGACACTCGGATCGTGGGCCACCGATTTATGGTACCCCGCCTGACGCAACTCGTCGCAGGCATTGGCGATCACCTTCTCATCGAGAATCTCGCGGCGGATGTCATCGAGTGCCAAGGGACGAAACGCCGGGGCGTTCTTGACAGGCTGGATGATCGCGGTGGCCACGTATTGACCGCGGTGTTCGCGCCCCAAAGCTAACACCAAGACGAATGCCGCCAGCGCAGCAACGAAAAAGTAGTAATAACGAATGCGGCTCGTATTGACGGGCATCAACGACATAGGAGAATCTGACGTCTTCGGTCTTCGCGGCCCTTTACGATATAGGGGCCATTGCGAAATAAGTGTCCGTGCGATCGGCGCACAGAACGGGCTATGGTCGACATCGACCTCCGCCAATACTGACCTTTAGACTGGCTGTCGCAATCGTGCGGATTAGGTAGTTTTCCTTGCGCGTGACGCGCATCTATAATCGCGACACGCGGGTAAGCGCTAGCATCGCTATCTCGTGTTCCTACACCGCGACGCCGAATGAAGAGGGCGATCGCCTCGTCATAAAACATCGCGCGATAATCGACCGCTGAGAGCTCCCGTGTTTCAAACCAAGATCTGTGGCATCACGAACGAGACCGACGCCCAAGCCATGGCGGCGACCGGCGTCGATGCGATCGGGCTGAACTTCTACCCCAAGAGTCGTCGCTATGTGACGGTCGGTCAGGCGGAGTCGATCGTGGCCCAGCTGCCACGATCGATCAAGCGAGTGGGGCTATTCGTCGACGCCACGGACGATGAGATTTCGGCCGTCTACGATCGCCTGCAACTCGACCTGATTCAACTGCATGGCAGCGAGCCGCCGGAGTTCCTCGCCTCTTTAGGAGAGCGACCGGTGATGAAGGCATTCCGACTCGGCACCTCAGGTGTGGCCCCGATCGCGGCCTATCTGGAGGAATGCCGAGCGCTCGGCTGCACGCCGGAGATGATCCTGATCGACGCCGATGTGCCCGGCCAACTCGGCGGCACCGGCGAGACGGCCGACTGGGATCTACTGATCGAGCAGCGAGCACAATTGGGTGATCACCGCTTGGTGCTGGCGGGAGGACTCACTCCATCAAACGTCGCCGATGCCATCGAGCGAGTCGCACCAGATGCCGTCGACACAGCCAGCGGAGTCGAGCGATCCTGTCCCCAGAAGGACGAGCAGCTTTCGCGCGACTTCGTCGCCGCCGCTCAGTCCGCGTTCGCCCGGCAACGCTAAACTGGGCCAGTGCTTACGGCGGCTCCTCAAACCCCTGTATTTCTGCGCGCAAGAAGCCTATCCTATGGAAGTCGTGCTGAGGCACGATTTTTGACGGCATGAATAACGGCGGCACGAAAGTCCGCCAAAGACATAGACATTACGAGACAACATTCCAGGAGAAGACCCGTGGCCCAGGTTGATTCAGAAAAGCTCCCTTACAAAGTTGCCGACATGTCCCAAGCCGAATGGGGACGCAAAGAGATCCAGCTGGCCGAGAACGAAATGCCCGGCCTGATGGCGCTCCGCGAGAAGTACGGCGAGTCGAAGCCGCTGACCGGTGCCCGCATCGCCGGTTGCCTTCACATGACCATCCAGACCGCCGTGCTGATCGAGACGCTGACCGCGCTCGGTGCCGAGGTGACCTGGAGCAGTTGCAATATTTTCTCGACCCAAGACCACGCGGCGGCCGCCATCGCGGCGACTGGCGTTCCAGTCTACGCCTGGAAGGGGGAGACCGACGAGGAGTTCTGGTGGTGCATCGAACAGACGTTGTACTTCCCCTCGGGTGAACCGCTCAACATGATCCTCGACGACGGCGGCGACCTGACCGCACTGGTCCACGACAAGTTCCCTGAGCTGCTGGACGACATCCGTGGCCTCTCGGAAGAGACGACCACCGGCATCAAGGCCCTCTACAAGATGCACCAGAACGGTGAGCTCAAGGTGCCGGCGATCAACGTCAATGACTCGGTTACCAAGAGTAAGTTTGACAATCTCTACGGCTGCCGCGAGTCGCTGGCCGACGGCATCAAGCGAGCCACCGACGTGATGGTCGCAGGCAAGGTCGTCGTCGTGGCTGGCTACGGCGACGTTGGTAAGGGTTGTGCCCAGTCGATGCAGCGTTACGGTGCTCGCGTGATCGTCACCGAGATCGATCCGATCAACGCCCTGCAAGCCGCCATGGAAGGCTTCGAAGTCACCACCATGGAAGAGGCTGCCTCGCAAGGTAACATCTTCGTGACCACCACCGGCAACCGCGACATCGTCTGCGGCGAACACATGAAGGCGATGCCGAACGACGCCATCGTTTGCAACATTGGCCACTTCGATCTTGAGATTGACATGGCCTGGTTGGAGTCGCAGTCGGACGTGACTAAGGTCAACATCAAGCCGCAGGTCGACCGCTTCACCTTCGCCGATGGTCACTCGATCATCGTGTTGGCCGAAGGCCGACTAGTGAACCTTGGCTGTGCCACGGGCCACCCGTCGTTCGTGATGTCGAACTCCTTCACCAACCAGGTGTTGGCTCAGTTGGCTCTGTGGAACGAAACCGACAAGTACGAAGTCGGCCTCCACATGTTGCCCAAGAAGCTCGACGAAGAGGTCGCCCGACTGCACCTCGATCAGCTCGGGGTCAAGCTCACCAAGCTCAGCCAAGAGCAGGCTGACTACATCAACGTGCCGGTCGACGGACCCTTCAAGCCGGAGCACTACCGGTACTAAATCGCCGTGGCGAGAGCGGCGGCGCGATGCGTGGCCGTCGATTCAACAGTCCACGGGTTTGACAATCCAGAGTGACTCCGGGATAACTTCTCGGAGTCACTTTTTTTGCGCGCTCACAACGGTGCCAGGGGCCTCATTTAGGCCAAGCAGCAGGGCGCGTCGACCGACCCATCAACACGGAAGGATGCGTTCTCGCCATGCCAGCTGTCTCCGCCTTCGCCGGCCTCCGCTACGACCTCGGCCACATTGGAAGCCTCGCCGACGTGATCGCGCCTCCCTACGATGTCATCGATCCCACCTTCCAGGACGAGCTCTACCAGAAGCACCCGGCGAACGTCGTCCGGCTGATCCTCAACCGGGAGGAGCCGGGTGACGAAGAGGGTGATCGCTACGCTCGGGCTGCCCGCTTCCTGACCAACTGGAAGCGCGAGGGTGTGCTCAGCCGGGAGCCCGATCCGGCCATCTATGTCTACCACCAGGTGTTCACCGACGGCGATCCGGCTGACGGGGGAGTGGAATACACCCGCCGAGGATTCATGGCCCGCTGTGGCCTACAGCGATTCGGCGAAGGCAACGTCTATCCGCACGAGGAGACGATGTCCGGCCCCAAGGCAGATCGCTTGAATCTGACCAAGGCCTGCCAGGCCAACCTGAGCCAGATCTTCGGCCTCTATCCCGACGAACAGTCGGAAGCCCAAGAGCTGCTCGAAGCGGCCACGACGGGCGTCCTTCCGCTGGAAGCGACCGATCACTTGGGCGTGATTCATCGCGTCTGGCCCGTGACCGATGTCGACGTCATCGCCAAGGTGACCGCCGCTTTGGGCCCCAAACCGGTCTTCATCGCCGATGGTCACCACCGCTACGAGACCGCCTGCAACTACCGCGATCACGTGGCTGCGGAGCTGGAAGCCAAGGGAGAGAAGCTTGATCCGAGCCATCCAGCCAACTCGGTGCTGATGATGTTCGTCAGCATGAGCGACCCTGGCATGATTGTGCTCCCCACCCACCGCCTGTTCCGTGGCCTGCCTGAACTCGATGCCGAGGAACTGTGCGAGCGGATCGGCGGCTGCTTTGATACTGAACCGGCGGGCGAAGGCAGCCAGCTCGCCCAGTCGATCTGGGACCAGATCGCCGCCGAGGACGACCAGGGCACGCTCGGCCTCTACACCGCCAAGGACCAGAAGTGGACACTGGCCCGTATCAACGATGCTGGTCACGAGCGGCTCAAAACGCTGGCCGCTGACCAAAGCGACGACTGGCGGGGGCTCGGGGTCAGCATCCTACACCGCCTGCTAGTCGACGACCTGCTCGATTCGGCCGGTCATCCCAAGCCTGGCTACGTACGGCTGATCGACGATTTCGTCGGAGGACTCGAAGGCCGAGCCGGTGGCGAAGGTGGACGTGAGGAAGGCGAGGCCTACCAGCTGGGGGCCATCGTCATGCCCGCCACGCTGGAACACATCCGCCTGATCAGCGGCCACGGAGAACGGATGCCCGCCAAGAGCACCTACTTCTACCCCAAGCTGCTCTCCGGGTTGGTAATCAATCCGCTCGATTAGGCCCGCGTGCAAACGCCTCAGCCCCCGAGACACCAGCCGCGGTTTCACGTGAAACGGTAATCTCCGTTGTGCGCAATTGTAAACATGCGTGTTTCACGTGAAACAGGAAAGATGCGTTGCAGTGCCGTTTCACGTGAAACATTCCGGTCGTGCACTGCCACCGACCACGCGGACTTCTCCCATCGCCGCCCCAATTGGCATTTCAGAATTCTGGATCTCGTTGGTAGAATCCGCGGCCGCGCGGCGGACTGTCGAACCATCCCTCGAAGTCGCCCGCGACACCCTGGGCTGATTGGTAGCCAGGCTTGGAGTATTGCGCCGTGGGTCGAATTCTTTGCATAGCAAACCAGAAGGGAGGCGTGGGAAAGACCACCACCTCCGTCAATCTGGCCGCTGCGCTTGCCAAGGCGGGACAGCGGACGCTGCTCGTCGACTTCGATCCGCAATGCAACGCCACCAGTGGCCTCGGGCTGTCCCCGGTCGACTCCCATCCGCTGGTCTCCCAGCAGCCGCTTCGCGAGGCGATCGTGAAGACGGATGTCGATGGGCTGGAACTCCTGCCCGGCAGCCGTCGTTTCCAAGATGTGGAATCGTTGGCCCGCGGTGAATTGACCCATTCGGAGATCGTGGCTCGCCATCTGGCGAGCGGCCTGACTTCGTATGACTACGTATTGATCGATTGCCCTCCTTCCTTGGGAGCGTTGACTCAAACCGCTTTGTCTGCGGCCAGCGAGGTGCTGATGCCGATTCAATGTGAGTACTTCGCCATGGAAGGCTTGGCACAAATGATCGAAGTGATTCGCGCGGTCATGGCCCGCGAATCGAGCCGGCTTGAGTTTGGCGGCATCGTACTGACCATGTACGACGAGTCGCTCGAGTTGACCCGGGAAGTCGACGAAGAGGTCCGCGATTTCTTCGGAGAGATAGTTTTCGATACAGTTATCCCGCGTGACGTGGCGGTGGCCGAGGCCCCCAGCCATGGTCGGCCGGTGCTGGACCACTCCCCTCGCGCGAGGGGGTCTCGCGCCTACACGGAACTTTGCATGGAGGTGCTTGAACGATGAGTCGTGAAAGAAGACTTGGCCGCGGATTGGAAGCCTTGTTGAGCCAAACGGAAAGCGCCTCGGCGCCGGTCGAGCCGATTGCCGGTTCGATTCAACCCGAGGGAGGCGTGCCGACCGAAGGCGGTCAAGCCAGCGGTGACGAGAACCTGACGAATATCAACGTCTACGAAATCGACACCAATCCGTATCAGCCGCGAACCGTCTTCGACTCCGACGAAATCACCAACCTCGCCGAGAGCATCAAGCAACACGGCGTGTTGCAACCGGTCGTCGTCCGCCGCGATGGCGAACGTTATCAACTCATCGCCGGCGAGCGCCGCCTGCGGGCATCGATCCAAGCCGGCCTGGCCGAAGTGCCGGCCACGATCCACGACGTGGATGATCGTCAGGTTGCGGAAATCACGATCGTCGAGAACCTACAGCGAAAGGATCTTGGTCCGCTGGAGAAAGCGGCCTCGTTCCAGAAATATTTGGAGCAGTATTCCGCCACGCAGGAAGAACTGGCCAGCCGCCTGTCGGTCGATCGTTCGACCGTGGCCAACTTGATTCGCTTGCTCGAGCTGCCCCAGGCGGTGCAAGAGGCCCTAGGTGAACAGAAGATTACTGCCGGCCATGCGAGAGCCCTTTTGCCGCTGGGCGAAGAGCGAGAACAGATTGCCTATTGTAAGCGAATCCAGGACGAGCAGCTTAGCGTGCGTGCTACGGAGCAACTGGTCACGGAGACGAATCGCGCGGCCGATGGCCTTAGCGTCGGCGGCGGATCCGGCCCGGCGACCTCACCTCGCGATAGCCAGCTCGCCTCGCTGGAGCAGGAATTTCGTGTTGCTCTCGGCACCAAGGTCGACCTTCGCCAGGCGAAGAGCGGTAAAGGCAAGATCACGATTCACTTCAAGAATCACGAGGAATTCGATCGGATTCGCGAGCTGTTGAACAACCCACCGCAGCCACAGTCTCACGCGGGATAGTGGCGGCCAGTTGCGGCTAACTGGAAACGTCTCTTGGCGAAGGGATGCGAACCGCCCTGCAGGCGACCGTGTCATTTATCGTAGACGTGTTTAACAGCGGACGCTGACACTAGTGGCCGCCTCGCCCCTCTTGGGGATGAATTGCACGAAACGCCGCTGCCCGGTAGGATAAGCGGCACAAGGCCCACAGATCTGGCTCGATTGCTTGGATCTGAACAAATAACACGCATCGGGGCGTGGCGCAGTCTGGCTAGCGCACCTGCTTTGGGAGCA
>CAYLRE010000186.1:0-9567 GCA_964385715.1 uncultured Planctomycetaceae bacterium | reverse complement strand
AGGATTCCATCGAGGTAGGCCAGCTAGGTTCGTAGGGTCAGTCGCATCGCTCATCGCTCCAGGAAACTCAATGTTCCAGAAAAACAGGTGCACTAGGTAAGAAGGAGGACGGCGGCGAACACTCAGCGCGCCGATGACTACCCTCCAGTATTAGTAGTGGCGGGAATCGCCTAAATCCGTACAAGAAAACGCTGAGTTTCGAGAATTTTTTTTCGATTCCCCGGGCGATCAAACTTCTACCCATCTCTTAAGTGCTAGCAATGCCTGGACTTTCCGCTCACGAGCGTCATGGGCATAACGGCCGCGGTGATCGGATTTTCGCGGCGATTTTCGCCACTCCATGCCCCTTTCCGGACTTTGATCTTTCGCTCCAGCGGCCGTTTTGGTACTTACCCCCTCCTTCCCTTCCGCAGTGTTGGCGTTGCCGACGCTGCGCGGAGAAATTGAAGCGGCTTGAAAGCGGCATGATTTCTGCCCCGACAAGACGCGCGTTGTGGTCCGATCACTTCCTGTTTTGGAATCAATCCCATGAAGCGTTTTATCGTTCGATCGTCCCTGATCACTGGCGTCGCTGCCTTAGGTCTGTGGGCTTACTATGCCCAGGCCCAATGGGGAAATGACCCGTCGGCCGCGACAACGACCGAAACGAGAACCGAGATCACAACGCCCGAAGGAGCCCCGCCCCCAATTCAGGCGACTCCGTCGACGGCCTCTGCAGCCTTTCCAAAGTCGACGACCAACAGTACTCCGTCCACCGGCAGCGATCCATTCGCCGCCAGTGCGTTGAGCGCACAGGTGCTCGATTCGCAAGCTTCTACGTCCGCACCGGCAGTCGTTCCGGCCGCGCCCCAATATGGGCAGGACAGCCAGGTGCAACTCGCCGCGGCTCAAAGTCCGGCGAGCTCCGGCTCGAACCGTAACGGTTCGGTACTGCGGTCCAAGCCCAAAACGTCGTCCGCGACATCCAATTCAACGACCACCACGCGACTGCCCGCTGGCGGAACGCCCTACAATCGTCTTCGCAACAAGGCGGCTTCCAGTGGCTATCGACCGCCAACCTCATCTGGTCCGGTACCGAGCCAAGCTTCCACTGGCTACACTCCGCCTTCGGCAGGTCCTCCTTCCGGTCCTGCGAACGTAGCGACCACGAGCCAAGTTGCGGCGGCTCCCAGCGCTCTACCTGCCAAGACGCCTGTTACTCGAACAGCGGTCGTTCCTTCGGCGGCGCCCCAATACGACTCGGCGTCGAAGCCGAATGCCGCTCCGGCTCCGCTTCCTGCGGCAGCCGCCGGCGCTGCTCCGCTGAGCACGACGTTGCCCAAGCCGGCGGCGCGTGCCAACGCACCACAACGTAGTTTCGCCGCGGCCAATCCCACGTCTGCTTCGCGTGATCGTTCCGTCCAAGGTACCGGTCGCCCTGGCAGCAAGCAGCTGGAGGGGACGCAGTCACCGCAATTGAGTCTGCGTAAGAAAGCCCCCAAGGAAATTCAGGTCGGCAAGCCCGCCCAGTTCAAAATCTTCGTCCGCAATAGCGGCTCGACCGCCGCCCATGATGTACGCATCGTCGATCAGGTTCCCGAGGGAACCAGTTACCTCGAATCGAAGCCGTCGGCCAACGTGTCGAACGATTCCCGCGTGACCTGGTTGCTCGGCACGCTTGAGCCAGGACAAGAGAAATCGGTCACGCTGCAAGTCATGCCTGAGACCGAAGGCGAAATCGGTTCGGTCGCTTCCGTCGAATTCCGCGCCGAAGCCTCGGCTCGCACGGTTGCTACGCGGCCCCAACTCAAACTCGACCTGTCGGCGCCCAAACGCGTCATGATTGGCGACAAGGTGGCAATGACGCTACAGATCTCCAATCCAGGTACGGGCGTGGCCACCGGCATCACGCTCTACAACAGCCTGCCCCCGCAACTCCGACACGAGGCGGGCGGTGAATTGGAATTCGATTTTGGCGATCTCGCTCCGCGCGAGTCACGACAGATCGAATTGACGCTGACCGCCGCCGCCGCGGGACAGTTGGTCAATACCATTGAAGCACGGGATGACGGTTCGCTTTCGGCGAAGGCCCAGGTTTCGATGGAAGTCATCGCGCCTCAGCTGAAGGTTGCGATCGAAGGCCCCAAACGACGCTTCCTGGAACGCAAGGCGGTCTACGCCGTCTCGATTTCAAACGATGGAACCGCTCCCGCCAAGCAAGTCGAGCTAATGTCGCACCTGCCGAAGGGAATCAAGTTTGTGTCGGCCAACAATGCCGGTCACTACGACGAAGGTACGCACACCGTCTACTGGAGTCTGGCCGAATTGCCCGAAGGTGAATCAGGCTCGGTCGAGTTGGTCACCATGCCGACTGAATCGGGCAACCACAAGATCGTGATCGAAGGTAAGGCCGAGAAGAATCTCTCCGACAAACTCGAGGAGACGATCGAAGTCGATGGCCTTGCTGCTCTCGTATTTGAAGTCGTCGACGTCCAAGACCCCGTCGAAGTCGGTGGCGAGGTCGAGTACGAAATTCGACTGCTGAATCAGGGTACCAAGTCGGCCGGCAACGTCCTGCTGTCTGCCCAGTTGCCACCAGGATTGCGTGCCGTGGCCGCCGATGGCCCGACGCGAGGTTCCGTCGAAGGTGGTCGCGTGGTATTCGAGTCGCTCAATCGACTAGCACCCAAGGCCGATACGACCTTCCGTATTCGTGCCGAAGGTCTGCAAGCCGGCGACCAACGAATTCGCATCCAGCTGCAGAGCGACGATCATCGTCAGCCGGTCACCAAGGAAGAAAGCACCCTGATCTATTCCGATCGCTAATCGCTTGCGATCAGAAACATACGATCACGGCTACGCTGGCGATCCCTTGTTCGGACGGCCTCTTGCACAGACGACCCGGCGGCGTGCGTTACAGCGCCCCCATGGTGCTGAATGAGACCGCCGTGGGCAGTTCCGGAAGAACTCCGTAGATTCCCCGCGTGAAGACGAGTTCGATAAACTCGTCTGCCTCGAGGATCGGCGACTTGGGCACGATCACGATATCGGTATCGCGTAGCCAGATCTCATCCGACGGGCAGGGCTGCTTGCCATACAACGCACCACGGATGTCGAGCATCGTGGCGATCAATCGCCAATCGTCGCCGCGGCGGAATACGACCACCTGATTCAGGTTAGCACCGACGTTCCAGCCGCCAGCCATGGCAATCGCCTGGGTTAGCGTCATCGGCGATTCCATTTCGAATCGCCCTGGATTGGCAACTTCTCCAACGACGTACACGAAGCGTGGCGCCCGTTGCAACAACACCGGCGTGACTTCGATGCCGTAGACCACTTCGTCGTAGCGAGCATCGGCCTCACGCTTGATTTCCGCCAGCGTCAGACCGTTCACTGGCAGATTGCCAATCGCCGGTAACGCCACCGTGCCGTCGGGAGTAACCCGCGTGGTAAAGAACTGACCACCCTGGCCAGCGCGTGCATCGACCGTAGCCCGCAGGTCTTCCAGCTTCGTATTCACCGCCAGCGGCGTCACGGCCACATTTGGGGTGTTGTAATACTTCTTGTAAAGCGTCTCGATGTTGTCGCGGAGCTGCTCGGCGGTAAAGCCGGCCGCCTGCACTTCGCCAACGAGTAGCAGCACGATCGTGCCATCAGGCAAGATGATTAGATCTCGATTGAGCGCCTCGTCGGCAAATACCTCGATGCGAATCTGATCACCAATGTTGAGCTTGTACGAGTTTGGCATCTGGTTACGGGTGATTCGGTAGACGAAGTCAATCTGATCATCCACTCGCAGACGGTACTCCGGCACATGCGGATCGCGGTGAGGTCCGATGTACTCGCCCTGACCGAAACGCTGCCAATCGACAGGCCCCATCGCCTTCCAACCGCTGTCGTTGCAGTTGCCATGCACGCAGTCGATACCGTAAATCGGGTACGGAGCCGCCGGCCCCAATGCTTGAGCAATCGCCTGTGCGCCGCCCAAGAAACAAAGCATGATGCCGAGCCCCCAAACCAAGACGTTGGGTTGTCGGATTCCCATTCGCTGTGAAGTCATCGCCAATACGCCTTCGCTCTCTGCCCTTGGGAGGCTGCCATGCCTCTGGTTTGCTGCAAGAATATTTGAATTGCAAGTATTTGAATTTGCCGATAACGGGGGGCCGATTTGAGCCCTCTTTTACATCGTTCACTCGATATGCCGGAGCTATTACTGTTTTACCCACGGCAGCCACTTAGACGCCGACCAGCTGTTCTTGGTGGCCGCTGTGTTCGAGGCCGCCGTGTTCGACGCCACCGCGTTCGGTTGACTACCGGCCGGTGGCATCACCGCCGCCGAAGCAGGTCTCGCTGTGCCGGAGAACGACTGCCCGCCGGCCTGAGCGAAGTTCTTGGGCGGAACCCAACGAACGTTCGACTTGACCAACGCCGGATGCGCTTTGGCCGGCGTATTCATAGCCCGAGCGGCCGACGCTTCCATCATCGCGCGACGGGCCAGGTCCGATTCCCCAAGTCGCTGATGAACCACCGCCAGGTTGCGCCAAGACTCGGCCGTGGGAGCCGTCGCAATACACTGACGCAGCGTGGCGCGGGCTTCTTCATACTGACCTAGCCGAGCAGCTAACACCCCTAGCTCGTTGGTGGCGCGAAAATTCTTGCCGTCGATTCTCGCCGCAGCTCGGTACAGTGCCATCGCCGCCGGAAAATGAATCTTCTGCAAGGTCGGTCGTTCGGTCGCTTGCGATGCCCGCGTCTTGCCAAGCCCGTACAACGCTAGCGAAGCAACAGGCAAGTTCCCACCAGCGATCGCCAACTGCTCGGAAGCGTATTCGTGGTACCGGTCTCGGGCTTCGGACAACGACACTCCCTCGACGTCGGCACTTGTATCGCCGTCCTTGGTCGATTCACGTTGCAGCACCGGTGTTCGGTGCGAGGCGACCAGCGTCGCGATGTCGATGTCGGCGGCCAATTGCGAGCCAATCGGCTGAAACTGTTCCCCTTCGCTGATGGCTCGCAAGCCCGCCGCCAGAGCCTTCGTGTGCCGATCGGTCTGCTGCTGTCGATCGAGCGTTTGCGCGATCATGCTCATCGCTTCGGTGAAGTCGGCGCGGGCCGAATAGGCCGCTCCCCTGCCGGCCATCGAAAAACCTCGCCGCACCAGCATGTCCGCTCGTCCGCTGACCGCATTGAGTTCACGTTGCTGTGAAGGCGTCGGGGCCCCGTTCACCGTCGGGCGATAACCATCGGTCGCGTAGGGCACAACGTTCGACGTCGTGGCGGCCGTATGCCGTAGCCGGGGCGGAGCAAAGGCGGGCTGCGTTGCTTGCCGGTCGATTTCCGCACGGCCTGCCGGGGCACCATTAGCCTTGGCCGCATTGCCAGTCACCGGAGGAAGTCGCTCAATCTTCGGAGAATCCGTATAGGGCGACGGCGTGGCAACCGGCGGCAACCGCTCCGCAACAGGGACGGCCGGGGCAGCAGCAACATGAATCGGCGGCAGCCTGAGAACCTGTCTCGACGAAGGCGTTGCCCACACGGCGGAAGGAACACTGGCGACGCGATGCGCTGGCTCGACGGAACGACCAGCGACCGGTGGCAATCGTTCCGGCTTGGCCGCAGATAGGTGGTTTACCGGAACGACTTCACTTGTCGCCTCGGCCGCCAATAGTTGTGGTGCCCTTGGACCGAAATCATCCGCGTTGGCATAAGAAACGACGTTGGCCGAACAGAGCAGGGCGAGAGCGGCGGAGCCCCAAGCCGACGTCGTACGCAGCTCCTCCACAGGGAACCGCTCACTCTTAGCGTGTCCGAATAATCGTTCTAACATGACCAAGCCGTACTCCATGTACCCGACCAGCAATCCGTTGCCATCGAATGGTTATGACAGTTCCTTTCCGCGAAAGGGGCGTCTTCGTTGTAGCGGAATCGACCTGCTTATCGAGCGCAGCCCAAAAAAAACGTGGGAACTGGGCACAATCCCTAAAGGGCGAACAGGCTAGCCCGCATAGCCGGACAAAGCCGAACAGGACAGTCCGAAACAACCACAGAAGCCGACCCGGCGGAGCCACCCGTATCCCCCACACGGGCAGTACAACCGGAACAACAAGTCGACACATTCTTGTGGCAATTCAATTGCCACAAGCAGCGCGACGAGTTTGCGTAGAGCGAGGCCGTCGTACGACTACCGCACACAAAAGAAACCCCACCACAGAGGTCTTAGCACGGACATCCTCGCATTGATGCGCGAACCCGCGGCAGCTTAGAACATTTTGTATTGAGACTGCGAGACGCTAACTGGCTTGCACCAGCTTGCCCTTGCGGCTCAAACCGACCGCCCGCCAGACGCGGTCGATCGACTCGCCCGTCTGTTTGGCGATCGCGTCTCGAGAAAGCCCTTCAAACTGCGATGGATGCGGCTTGGCCGTTACCGGACCGTCGAAGCCGTGTTCGGCAACCGCACGCAAGTACGCTTCCGCATCGATCTTGCCAGTCTCGCCCGGTAGACGACGGGTACTCTCGCAGGCTGAATCGTCACCCGGCTCAGAATCCGCATCGGCCAACTCCAAAGCCACGATGTCGCCTGGATCGAGCAAGGATAGCTGCTCAACCGTGGCGCCAGCGACGTGCCAATTCCAGATGTCGAGAACCAGACCGACATTCGGAAGATTGATCGTCTTGAGCAACATCATTAACGTGTCGACGCGATGAATGAACGGGTAACCGCGGCCTTCGCGATGGCTGCTGGCGGCCAACAATTCCAGACCGAGCGAAATATCAAACTCGGCCAACACTTCGGCGATTTCGGAGAAACGTCGACGGCTGAGTTCAAAGTGATCGTGATAGGCCAACGCGTCGCCAGCCGGAGGGGCCACGGCGCGACAAACCTTGCAACCCAAGGACGACGCCAAGGAGGCCGACTTCTTGAGTGCCGTTAGTTGATCCTGGTAATCCGGTTCGTTGGTGTCGACATCGACGGGCAGTTTGAAGGTGCTAAGTCGAAGTCGAGCGCTGTCGATGAGACGACGGGCCGAATCGAGACCGTCCCGCTCCACCTGTTGAGCAAACTGCTCAATATCGAGATTGAAACCCTTAAAACCATACGAAAGTGTCAGTTCGATCAATTCGTTCTGACGGCCAGAGATTCCGAGATACTCGATATTCAGGTCTTTATACATTTGCTTCTTGCTGTTCAGTTCACGTAGGTAGGCGGGAGGCTGGTCGAAAGACACGGCCGCAATTCTGCCAGATGCGGTCGCTAGGGCCGAGCACGGGACCAGGTGAGGACCCTGAATTATGTCAACAACGCCCTCATTTTTACAGGGGGAACAAAACAAGCGGATTAGACGCCGAAACATCCAGACGTGCTCACCCGCTAGCAGCTATACTGGCCCTCTTACTACCTTCTACGTACTCAATCACCAGCTCTTCACCCGCCCAGCATGGAACTTCTACCGCTTATCATTCTGGCCATCGTTCAAGGCATTTCCGAATTTCTGCCTGTCAGCAGCTCCGGGCACCTGGTCGTAGCCGGAGAGCTACTCGCCGAGTTCGGCTACCAAATGATGGAAGAACCGCTGCTGGTGAGCATCCTGCTCCACGCCGGCACGCTAGGGGCGATCCTGCTTTTCTATTGGAAAGACATCTGCCAGGTGCTTACGACCAACCGGCAACTAATCGGCCCGATCATCGTCGGCACGATTCCGGTCGGCGTCGTGGGCGTCGTGCTCAAGAAACTGCTGTCGCCAGAGGCCGATGCGGCGTTCGAGTCAGGTGTGCTGACCAGCCCTGTCGTTTCCGGCGTGATGTTCCTGGTCACCGCCGGACTGTTGATTTTCAGTGCCCGTCGCAAGGCAGGAGACACAGAACTTCCGCAGGTCAGCTACCGCCAGGCGCTCGCGATCGGCGTGATTCAGTCGTTGGCCGTGCTGCCTGGCTTGTCCCGCAGCGGTTCGACCATCGCCGCGGGGCTCGTGCTGGGCTTGAATCGCCAGGCGGCCGCCACATTCTCGTTCCTGCTCGCGATTCCGGCCATCGGCGGCGTCTCATTGATTCAGATTCTCGATCTCATTGGCGGAGAAACCAGCGTTAGTGGCTCCGCAGAAGGGATCAACCTGGCCATTGCCACGTTCGTCTCTTTCGCCGTCGGGCTCGTTTCGTTGTGCTTGCTGGTGCGGCTGGTCCTCGCTGGTAAGCTCCAGTACTTCGCCTACTACCTAATCCCACTCGGCCTGGCCATGATCGCCTGGAAGGGTTTCGGGCTGTTTGGGTAGGGGCGTCTCCCAAAGTCGTGCGGCACTCCGTGACGCAAACGTGAAGTGCCGATTGATTGTGATACCTATTTGGTCGTAGGGAAGCTACTGCCTTGCGCTCACAGACGTTTCTGGTTGGTTACGCCGGTCCCCCAGCGTTTACCTCGCGCCCTTCGTCCGCCTATAATGAACTGATCGGCCGCGCTAAGCGTTGCCGATACTAGTGTTACCAAACCTAGTCTTCTGCAAGCGATTCAAAGACGAACCTTGTGGGCCTGGGCGTTGTCGTTATTCGACGATATTGTACGGCGCCGACCGTCCACGCGGTGAGGATTTGAGAATCGCGAGATACTTGAGGGGGCGAACTGGGTTCGACCGGATAGTCTGAAGCAGGAGTGGCGTGCCGTGGTTGGTCAGTTGGCCACGTTAAAAGCTGACCATCAATTTTAGTTGCCGAGAATAATCTCGCACTGGCTGCCTAAATAGGCGACCCCGGTTGCGACCTTTCGTCGGAGAGGGTCAAAAACCGGTCACCAATTCCGACTCGCTTAGCGTCATTGATCGACACGCGCTCGGCTAACTGAAGTTTTGATCTAGCGAACCTGACACCCGGTCGGCAGGGGGTCGGTAAGCGAAACCTAAATTAGTCGACTACGCACGTAGAAGCTTGTGTGAAAATGTCGCGGGACGCGGGTTCGATTCCCGCCGCCTCCACTTTGTTTGCTATGCCCTCGTCTTGCCTGAGGGCGAAACGGGGTGAGCAGAACACCCCTGCTTAGTCTTAGCGAGGCAGGGGGATTCTTACTCTCTTTCTGGGGCCATCTATAAAGTGCGTCCGTGTGCTGGATAGAATTGCAGGCCCAGCAAGACGACACGTCGGAATCACGAACGACTTCGTCGCTGCCCCGATGCTTCCACATGCGGAAACTCCATACAACATTCCAGCGAGAAGATGAACTCCGGAAAACACCTGTCCGTACCTGATCGAATAAGGGATGTGGATATGAAAGCATTACCGATCGCCGTTGTTCTGATACTGGCTCTCCTTATCGCCGGCGTTCTACTCTACCAACGAGCGATGCAAAACGAACAAGCGGTGTTGTCCCAAGAAGAGCAATCGCCGGACGGGAGCGCCGTAGAGGAAGTAGAGGTAGGAGGAGAAAAGATGGTTCTCGTTCCTTCTAGCCAAAGTAACGCGAGAGTGAATGCCACGGGACTTGGCTCCGAAGGTTCGGAGGACATGCGTCACTTGCTAGAGACGCCAACAAGAACCAAAGAGGTGAAGGCAGTCGCGTCCGGCAAAGGCACAGTCAACTTCCAGGTTACCTTTGATCCCTCT
>CAYLRE010000185.1:0-9602 GCA_964385715.1 uncultured Planctomycetaceae bacterium | reverse complement strand
CGTCGGGGGCCGGATTGAAGTTGGTGAACATCGCCTGGATGTCGAGATTGTCGACGTCGGAATCGTGACCGGCGGGGTTCGTGGTCGCACCTGTGCCATCTCCGTGAACGTCACCTTGGGCACGCGTCTTCGGGTTCGTCCAGTTCGTGGTGCCAGGACCGGTAAAGTTGGTGAACGCCGCTTGGATGTCCTCGAGATTCGAGACATAACCATCGCAGTCGGCATCGCCAATCGCACAGGTGGACGGTGGAATCAGGTCGTATCCAATGACGTCAAACGCCTGAATATCGAGAGGCGTAATCACCCCGACTTCACCAAGACTGAAGGTGGGATCCAGAATCCCCAAGCCCAAATTGTCTTTCCAGTGGCTCGCCTGACGGCCATCCCCATTGAACGACCCGGTCGAGAACGTCGCTAAATTGGTAACGCCACCGTCGATCGAAAAGTAAGGGGTGCCGCCATATGCCAGATCAAGCACGGCCCCGTTTGCCGGCTGATTCGGCTCCGCCAAACTCGCTGCCGAGTAGCGGAAAAGATCAAGCACGCTAAAGACGCGGAAATTATCCAAATCGGTAGGAGCAGCCGGCCCCGATCCTCCTGCAAAGTCGACGACGTCGACGCCACTGGTAAAGCCCATCAAGTGACCAACCTCATGGGCGGCGACACCAATAAAATCAAACTCGTTCCCAGCGGGTGTTTGTTCAAAGTCCCAGTTGAACTGGTTGCTAAACGAAATACTTCCGTCGCTGGCTGGATCGTTACCTGCGATGATGCCAAGTGCCTTGAGATTGGAACGTGGCACGTCGAGCGCGAAGTTATTACCCGAACCGTCGTTATCACGAACAACCGGCGAGGGTGGAATCTGTGTATTGTTGGTCAGCATGTCGAGACTGGTGCCAGGCTGGAAATTCGCCACCGCCGTGGCATCGTCGGCAGACGTTGCATCGTTAATGAGAGCCGTCTTGGTTGGATCAAAATTCGACTGAGCCGTCACGTTGCCCGTCGATCCGAGAATGCCAGCTCCCAGGTTATCGAAGTCGATATCGACGTTGATCGTGATCGGGTCATCGAAGATGGCCGACCACAAATCCCCACCCGCGACAAATCCGTCAATTACATCTTGGGCAAGGGCCTGCTGCCCGGCTCCCTGATTGCCGGCATGCATGTCGGCTAGATTGCCGACGGCGGTAAAGTTGAAGACCAACGCGGCCGGCAATTGCGGCGTCAGGGACAACAACAGCAAGAGTCCCAAGACGGCGCGAACTACAACTGAAAACCAACGCGAAGATACGTTCATACCGACGTCCATCATGCGCGACAGAAGAGACCAATCTATGGCCGTACAGGTAGCACTCTTCGGCGATTGCGACCGCCGTAGCCAGTCCTTCTAGGATGACGGCGACTGCGCAGCAGGTCAAGAATAACGGGCAAATATTACCGCTAGACGCAAAAAACGCGCTAGGCAAGCGGTCGGGCGACCGATTGATGCCACCAGTATTCGAGCAGCACGTCAATGGAGTTTACCCCGCCACCGATACCGCTCTTCTTGCGGCCCGCGTAGGGAATACCGTGGGCAAAGACGTTATGGGCATTGATCCAGCTATTGGCCGCATCCATCGATTCGGCCACCCGTTGGGCACGCCCGAGATCTGCCGACCAAACGCTGTTGGCCAGTCCGTAATCGGTATCGTTGGCCATGCGAACGGCTTCCTGTTCGTCATCGAAAGGAGCGAGGTAAGCAACCGGACCAAAGATCTCTTCCCGGGCGGCGACATTGTCAAGCGAACCGGCCAAGAGCGCGGGCTTCACATAGAAACCGTTGCGGCCTTCGACTTCGGCTTGACCGCCTTCGAGCACCACGTCGGCCCCGTCGTCCTGGCCCTTCTTGAGATAGCCAAGCACGCGGTCGAGCTGTGTCTGATTCACGACCGGACCCATCTGCGAAGCGGGATCGCGCTGATAACCAACCTGGACGTTCTTGAGCCGCACCACACACTCATCGACGAACTGGTCGTAGACGTTTCGCTGCACGAGCCAACGCGTGGCATCGCAGCAGACCTGACCGGTGTGGAAGGTGATCGCTTCGACCAATTTCTGGGCCGTATCGGCCAAGTCGACATCGTCGAAGATGACCGCCGCACCCTTACCGCCAAGTTCTAGCTTTACCGGAGTGAGGTTGCGTCCGCAGGCTTCGGCCACAAGACGTCCCACTTCAGGTGAACCGGTAAAGGACATCCGCTTCAATCCAGGGTGACCGGCCAATGCCGCGCCAGCGGTTTCGCCCATGCCAGGGACAATGTTGATGACGCCGTCAGGAATGCCAACTTCTTTCGCCAACTGGGCCATATAGAGAGCCGAGAGCGGTGTATCTTCCGCCGGCTTTACGACGACGGTATTGCCCGCCGCCAAGGCCGGACCAATTCCCCAACCGACCAAAAGCAGCGGGAAGTTCCAAGGCACGATGAATCCGCACGGGCCCCAGGAATGATGGACTGTGTGAGCTTCCACACCCTTCACCGCCAGGGCGATTCTCGATCGCACGTTTTGGGCCAGGTCGGTGAAGTAGCGAATCGTGTCGACGAAGGTCTGCACGTCGCCTTCCGCCTGAGCGTAGATCTTGCCGGTATCGAGCGACTCTAGCTGCGCGATGATCGGCAATTGTTTCTCTACCGCATCGGCCAGGCGATGCAGCAACACGCCACGTTCGTTGACCGGCATGCGCGACCAATCTGACTCATCGAAGGCCCTCTGAGCGGCCGCGACCGCACGATCGACATCGTCCGCCTGCATGTCGTGTACTTCGGCCAGTTGCACCCCGGACCCAGGATCGCAGGTAGCGAAGGTTTTGCCGCTTGAGGAAGCGACTTCCTGTCCGCCGATGACGGCCTTAAGAGGCCCCTTGGCGAGGAACTGTTGGACTTCAGGCAGCAGATCTTGTTCGGTAACGGTGGCCATGGCCGGATCTCCCAGGGCGTAGCAAACAGGTGCGGTGAATACCTGGAGTCTAGCCGCTCAGAAGGTGCGGTCCAAGTGGATGAAAAAGGGGACTTTTCGCGGGCGATTCTACTGCAGAGGACGCCTCGTGAGTCGGCCCGAAAATTGACTTTCTAAGCGGAAACAAAGAGGCGCTTACAAACAGGATGTTTCGGAAGAACCGCTACCACAATCACAGCCCACAAACTTTGCCACACCCGGTAAACCGCTAGGACGTGGCGTGGGCGGAACGAGCTGACGAAACCGCACCACCGGCTCCTCCCGCATCAGGGGTACGACCGACCGCCGTTTTGCATCGGTCCGCTGCAGAATTGCGTCTAGTCTGCAGGGCTGTTCCGCATGCTCCGATATTCGATGACATAGGCAGATCGCTACATGTCGCAGTGGCAACGGAATTGCCGCCAAAGGGTGCCTATCAGAAGAGTGCGTCTCGACAGAGTGCCGCTGGCAGAGCGACGGTCGAGGTACACGCCCCAAAATCAACGGAGTGAACGGATGACTCGCGGACGAAATGTACCCGGCGTGCTCAGCATGGCTGTCGTGATTGCGACGGCTTTCTTCGCATCGCCTGCGACAGCTCAAGAAACTATCCGACTCGCGGACGACATTCAGGCTGCCGATCCCGCCCCCGCCTGGGACGCCCAACTCGAACACGCCAGCGCCGGCACCAATTACTGGGATTCGACCAGCGACGCTTCCTGCGATGGATTCGGCTCGTGCGGATGCGATGCCGCTTACGACACCTGCTGCGACGACGATTACCGTTGCGGCGGGCTAACCTTCCGGGCCGGCGTGCTATTCATGAAGCGCGAGTCGCCGGGTAACGTGCCGCTGGTAATCGACAACAACGGTGCCGGCCCGGTCGTGCTAAGCGGATCTGATTTCGACTTTGACTACGAAGTCGGTGCCGAAGCATCGATCATCTGGGACAATCCCTGTCTATGGGCTCCGATCGAATTCCGCTACATGTGGATCAATGACTGGACCGCCACGCAATCGGCGACCGGCCTGACGAATCCCGTCGTGAACACCACGCCTCAAGCGACGACCCTCAATACCCTCGACTACGCCGACTATAAGTCGGAAATGCAGAGCATGGAGCTGCACTTCCGCCGCCCTTGCTGCAACGGCCGAACAACGCTGCTGGCCGGCTTTCGTTACATCAGCTTCGACGAAGACCTCGACATGCAGTTTGACGGCGCCGACCGATTCTGGTGGGGCATCGAGAATGATCTTTACGGCCTACAACTCGGCCTGGAACACGTGATCTACGACAACTGCTGCAACTTCCGCCTCGAGGGCTTTCTCAAAGCGGGCATCTACGGCAACGACGCGAAAACTTCAAACCGCGTGCTAGCTGTCGAGGAAGTCGACCTCTCTGAGACGAGCGGCATGGACCACGTCGCCTTCGCGGGCGAACTTGGACTCGTCGCTGAATACGACGTCTGCTGCAATTGGACGCTGCGAGCCGGCTACCAAGCCCTGTGGCTCGACGGTGTGCTCGTGGCCGCCAACCAGGTGCCGGGCACCAACACAAGCGCCCAGACAGTCTCGTATAACTACACGACCGCTTTCTTCCACGGTGCTCTGTTCCAAGCCGAACGTCGCTGGTAAGGCGACTCCACGAGACGTACCCCGGGAAAATCCTCCTCTCCCTACGAAAACAGCCGAGGCGTCTGGGCATCATCCCCCGGACCACCTCGGCTGTTTGATTTTCACGCCTTGATTTTCAAAGCTCAACGCCCGCTACCAAAATAGCGGGCGCGTCGCTCGCTTAGAGCAAGCCCTTGAGCGCCGCCAAAGCCGGCTCGTAATTCGGCTCGTCCGTCACTTCCGAAACGACCTGGGCGTAGGCCACCTTGCCGTCAGCGTCGAGTACGAACACGCCGCGGGCGAGGATCTTCAGCTCTTCGATCAACATGCCCCAGCCGTTGCCGAAGTTGCGATCTTGATAGTCGCTAGCCGAGCGAATGTTGGTGACATCTTCCGCACCACAGAAGCGGGCCATGGCGAACGGCAGGTCCAGGCTGACGGTCAACGCATTGACCGAATCACCCAGAGCGCCTAGCTCCTGGTTAAAATTCTTCGTCTGCACCTGGCAGACCGGGGTGTCGAGCGACGGCACGACGCTGAGAATGGTCGGCTTGCCCTTCACGTCGGCCAAAGTGATGGCGTTCATGGCACCATCTTCAAAGGCGTGTAGCGTGAACTCGGGGGCGTCCTGACCAGCTTCCACAGCCGAACCGGCCAGCGTGAGCGGATTTCCCTTGAACGTAACTGCTCCTGCACGTGACATAACGTTTCTCCTGTTCTCGTTTCTTCGTAGCTATGAAACCCCGCACACGCACGTGCGGGTGATGGTTCATCTGTCGTCCCACCTGTGGCGCCCTACCTGGCGGCCGTGCGAATCCCCCATGATCTAGGGCCAAGGCAGAATTAGCAAGAGACCCGCCGCCGACATATCGCGGCTCAGAACGGCCTTGAGCGGTTACTAAGATTCGGAAAAGAGGCCAAATGTTGACGCGAAACCACAATCCGATCGCTAACCGCAAAGCGAATCGCTACCGGGCCACTTCCGCCGGCACGTCCATCGCCTGCAGAATCTGAGCCAGTCGGCGATAATCGCCGGGACGGATCGGGCGGCTGAAAGAAATACGGGCAGAGATCATCTCCTGGGCATCCTGCGTGCCGAATTGCAGGGTGCACTCGTGATCGCGTACCTCGTCCTCATCTTCACGCGGACTCAGCGAACGCGTGCTCTTGCTGCCGGCAGAGAAAGCGAAGCTCGACACCTCTGCCTGGAACGAATCTTCGTCCATCTCGCAGATGTCGGCCAATTCGCGAAAGCAGGAAATGATGTAGCCCTGGCTACGGCTCTTGCGACTGGCAACCGCTGGCGAAGATTCCAGTGCCGCCTGAAACACTTCCCAGGATCCGGCCGAAAAACATTCGGCCTCGGTCTTGGTGAGCCCGATTCTTTCACACCCTGAGAGGACGCGGTCGACCAGCAGTCCTCGAAAGACCTCCCAGTCACTACAGGCAGCGACTACATCGGCACGAAGTTTCTTGCGAGCATCGACCAGATTCAGAAATCGCAACAGACGCGAAGCCTGCTTATCCTGACCGACTCCGTTCTCGGTCTTCAGCCACTGGTCGGTGATCTTCACGCCTCGCTTGGCACCACGAACTGCGTGCAGCGTGAGAATCACATTTCGATGAGAAGCATCGGGTAGCGGGGGAGGATTGTCCGTAGCCGCTACGACGCCTCTTTCTGGGGCGACAGTGTCATCCGCTGACATGGAGGTCTTTCCTTGAAAGTGCCGTAGTATCGCAGCAAGTTACGCGATGGGATGCAGAGCTGTCAACAGCACTCAAACATCCCGCCCGCATCTATTTCAAAACGAGTAGAACCGCAGTGCTAGCAGACTCCGCCAACTCAGCCGCGACGTTGGTTTCGCCTGTTTTTGTCGCTCAAAGAACGCCAACGACCACCGACGGGCGAATGACATATCTGCATCCCCGAATCGGTTTCCAGAAGAGATTCCGCAAGGATGCATCACAGCCGCTGACAGCAGTGATTCCAGATGCGTTTAAAAAACGTCCCGGATGCAGAAACTGATGTTGGAGCTTTGCAGACGCCTTGCTATGCTCTGCCCCGCGATTGAACGTTGCGGCAGGCATGTACCTGGAATCACGAACGATCGGATAACATCCGGCCGCCAATCGCTCGACAGATCGGCCGCCAAACCAGGCAAGCAGGAGTGACATCCGGATACATCCGCAGCGTCATTCCCTTGCCCCAATAATTGGGCACGGCGATCTCGACAAGAAAACAGGCAGGAAGAATCGGTTACCACGGAGGGAGACATAACCATGGACGAAAACAAGCGACTCGTGATTTCACGCCGCGACGGCGAAGCAATTGTGGCCTCTTTTGCAGGCCTTCGCGCTCAGGACGGGTCATACGATGGGACCTCGACCGGTTACGACGAAATCGAAGGGGGCGAGGTACTTCTTCCCCACGACGTGCAGATGGTGCTGCGTGTGAAAATCAAGCAGAGCCGCGTCGTGCTGACCGTCGAAGCACCCGAGTCGGTCAAGCTGATGCGTGAGGAACTACTGCCCCCGGACACGTCGGAAGAACAGGCCGGCGGGGGCCAAACGTTCGGCGGCAGCGAACAGTCGAACGACATAAACCGGCCTACACGTCGTGAGAATGTCTCGCGACGCCTCAAGAGTGACGGGCTCAAGAGTGACGGGCTCAAGAGTGACGGGCTCAAGAGTGACGGGCGCGAGAGCGTCAGCTACGACCTCGGCCCAGCCGGGCAAGAGTTTGCGCTGCTAAGGTGAGGGCCGGAGCAATCCGCCGCGCGCCGCTTCGACGTGCTCCTGAAGAATGCACGCAAGTCGTCGCTCAGAAGTGGTTAACGCGGCGGCGAGAAACAGATACCCTGTCCGATTCCGGACAACCTGCGGCCGCATTCCACGGTCAGCAAGGAAAAACCCGTCCGAATTCGGACAGTCTTCGCTTAGGCAAGAGAGGTTGGCGACATATCGACGTCGGCACGTCTAGCAAAGCGACGGCAGACGTTACTCTTCCAGCTCCTCTTCCCAGACCGAGTGATAGGCCCCGATCGACTCGAAGCAGGCAAGCAGTTCGGCGGTGGCCCGCATGAACCGTTTTTCCTAGCCATCGATCCGACTCGAAACGGTTGCCTCGGCACTGCCGCAAAGGGTAAACTGACTCCACAGCACGCATTCCTGTCTGTCCCTGCCGCTCGCAATGAGAATGAGGTTCGGCCGCAGAATGCTGTAAAAGTGGCAGTCAGGGTGATCCAAGGTCTAACGCGCGACATCAGTCCGCTTACGCATCGGGCATCGGCTAATTCCCGAGCGAAATCCCGCGTTCTGCCTGCATTCGATCAACTACATCCGCGGAACTGATTCCATGAGCGTTGAAGAAATCCCCTTCTTCGGGCGGCAGTCGGACCTCGATTACCTCTCGGAGAGGATCCAGCATTCAGGCGTCACGGTCGTTTCGGCTCGTCCGCAGATGGGCAAGTCTCGGCTCCTCCGGCAGCTCCGCGATCAGCTTCGCGCTCTTTCTGCAGATGAACAGACTCATCTTGTCGGCTATTGCGAGTCCTCGGGACAAGAACCCGATCTGATGCTGCGCAGTCTAGAAGATCTCTACAAGAATTGGCTGGCCGACTCGAGTTACGCCGAACAGGCACAGATGCTGTGGCAGCAGCACAAAGGCAGAGTGATTGAGCACCTGGGAAATGGCGCTGCTGAGATCTTTGCACCTGCCTCAAAGGCATACGATCCTTCCGGGACGCTCGGAGCTTCCATCAAGTCGTTTTTACGTGGGCTGATTGATGCAAACAACGAACTAAAAACCGGCGGCATCAGCCTCAAACGGCTTGCCTACGATCAATCCCGCGATGTGCTCGAATGTGCAGGATTGCTGTCGGAAAAGAAATGCCTGCTGATTTTCGATGCCCTCGATCAGTCGCCAGATTCGCGACTTGAGGTCGCCAATCTCAACCTGTTTCTTAAGAATCTCACCGACTGGGTAGACTGTCACTTCCTGATCGCCGTGCGTGAACCGGCCGCAACGGAAGCGGAAGACGTGGCTTACCAGCAGGCCCAGGCATTGTGCGCGATCAGTGCTCGTGTGGAGCAGCACTCGCTGCGACCAATTGAACTTGGCGACGAGGAACGCGACCAGCTGCTTCAATTCCTACATCAGCATGTGCCGGTGACAAAGGAAATCGACGGCGATTGGCTGATGGCACAGATCGCAGGCAATCCGGCAACCCTAGCACGATGGACGCAGGAGATACCGATCCCCGATTCCCAAGAGGCACTTGAGCAACTGGCCAACGATGCCCGTGTCTTACGATACCGAGAAATACCGGTGATCCTTGAAAGGCTGCGAACAACAGACGACGAACTGTTTCGCGTAGCCTTGCGTCTCGCACTCCTTCCGGAGTTCCCGGCTAACTCGATCTGGAGCGACATAGCTTCGATCGTCGTATCCGAGAACTGGCGAGGCCAACTCTCATCACTCAAACAAGCGGACTTCTTGATCCGGGATGATTATCCCTCGATCGGCCACACGTCCCGCTACGAAGTCGCCCAAAAATTCTGCGTTGCAGAATATGGCGGCTACTGTACTGAAGAGGCGCATGCAATCATCATCGCCCTGGCAGGCGAAATCCGCGACGTGGATCTTAGTACGTTGCCCTACGCCGCGACATTAAGCGCCATGAAGAGCGCGGCGAATCAGCTGAAACTGGGGGCCGGTTACGTAAACCTTTGCAATACGGCGAGCTCCATGCTGGGACAAGCGGCGGAATCCTATGGCCGCGCCTCGGAGCGAATCGACGCGAATCGAAAGCTAACCGATGCTTATCCAGAGATCGCGATCATTGTATCGATGGGACTGGTCAACGCACTTCACGACGCGACCGTAGAAGATCAGCCCGCCCTACTGGACGAACTGCGACAACTTGCCAACCAACATCCCGACGACGACAACGTTCGAAATCGACTGGCGATGGGGCTGTTCAACGCACTTCACGACGCGGCCGCAGAAGACCAGC
>CAYLRE010000184.1:0-9627 GCA_964385715.1 uncultured Planctomycetaceae bacterium | reverse complement strand
GTCGCACCCGAGGCCGAGAAATCGGCAACCGTCGCCGGCAAATAATACTTAACGCCACTTTTGACAAGCATCCATGACCGTTCGCTTTCACACCCTGAGCCTCCTCCTTCTCTCGGCACTGCTTACTTGCAGCTTCACGCTACCGAGTAGCGTCGCCGACGCCGACACCGAAGACGAAGAAGGCAGCCCGATCACCGTCGGCAAGCTAACGCGATCCGAGCCGGTCTCGTTCGCTTCAGAAGTACTGCCGATTTTGCGGCGGAATTGTCTCGCCTGTCACAACGCCAGTGACGCGGCGGCCGAGTTGAACCTGGAAACGCCGCAGGCGATGAAGCTCGGTGGTGACTCTGGTCCAGCCTTGGTTCCTGGCGACGCGGACGCCAGCCTGCTGCTCGCGGTGGCCACACATCGCGACGAACCAATCATGCCGCCGGAAGGAAACGACGTTCGCGCCAAGAACCTCACACCGCAAGAACTCGGTCTGTTGAAACTATGGATCGATCAGGGTGCCAGCGGAGAGGCGACGACCGACGCTCCGGCGAAACTGTCACTGCCACCAAAGACGCTTCACCCGGTGTATGCCGTGACCATGACGGAGCACGGAGACTTTGTAGCGGCCGGGCGAGCCAACCAGATTCAGGTTTATCACGTGCCGACCGCCCGTCAGGTGGCAACGCTTCGCGATCCGGCACTTAAAGACTATCCTGGCGGCGCCGCGTCAAGCGGTACCCACTCCCGCACCAGAACTGCCGCCAACCCGCCCGCTCATATCGACAGCGTACAGGCGCTGGCCGCCAGTAGCGACGGTCAGACGATCGCCTCCGGTGGTTACCGCAACGTGAAGCTATGGCGACGACTGGCGCCGCATCAAATCGATGGGACCGATGAGAAACGCCTCGAGTCGCACGATGAATTCAATCTGACTCATCTCCAGTCGCAATACCAACTCGATACGCCCGCGGTGTTTGCCAGAGCGTTCCGCGAAGGAGACGCGATCGCCGCAATCGGAAAGGACGGCAGCCTGCGACTGCTCGACTCCAAGTCGAAGCAGCAGCGTCTCCGGCTCGCCACGAGCGAGATCGAACGCCGAACGGTCACCACCGTTAAACGAACTGTGGCCGTGGCTCTGCGTCAGGTCGGCTGGCTGCAGTACGATCGCAAACAGGTGGGCGCCACGCTGAAGCGGGCCGAGCAGAAGGTGAAAAGCCTTTCGACTCAACTTGAAGAATTGATCGCAGCTGGCACGAAGCCGACCGAGGAGAAGTACCAGAAGGCGGTCGAAACCTTGGCGTTTCGCGCGACCGACCTCAAGGATCTGACCGCCGCGGTCGCTCTCGCCGAACAGGCGATCACCGACAAACAGGCCGAGGTAGCCGAGCTCAAGAAACAACTAGAAGCGGCTGAAAACGCTGTCACGTCCGCCGTGAAGCCGTTTACCTTCGTGGCCTTCTCTCTCGACGGTAATACAATCGCCGCCGCGGACGCAGCTGGAACGATCCACACCTTCGCTCTCTCAACCGGGTCGCCCATCGATCGAATTGCCACCGGCGAAACCAGCGAGATTGAATCCATCATTTTTCGTCCTAACGGTCGACTCACGGTTCGCTTTGCCGACGACACGCCGGTGCAGGATTGGCAGACCGGCAGCTGGATACTGAAGCGGACAATTGGCTCGGCCGTGCCTGGCACAACTACCGAAGCAGACACCCAACCTAAATCGACGCTTGCCGATCGGGTCACGGCACTCGCCTTCAGCCCCGATGGCAAGTTACTGGCGACCGGCAGCGGCATGCCAGCGCGAAGCGGCGAACTCAAGCTGTGGGACGTGGCGACCGGCCGGCTCGTTCGCGAATTCAAGACAGCCCATAGCGACGCGGTGCTCGGCCTGGAATTCTCACGCGACGGCGTCTACCTCGCCTCCGGTAGTGCCGATCGCACACTCAGGGTCTTTCGCGTGAACGATGGCGAGCAGGTTGCTTCGTTCGAATATCACACGAATCACGTGCTCGGCGTCAGCTGGCGCTACGACAACCGCGTATTGGCCAGCAGTGGGGCCGACAACATGGTCCGCGTCTGGAACTTCAAAACCGGCAACGAGCACAAATCGGTCAAGCGATTCGGCGACAAGGAGGTGACCGGCATTCGCTTCCTCGGAAATAGCGGCAACTTTGTCGTCAGCACGGCCGACGGCGCGGTCAGCCGCTGGGACTACAACGGTGGTGGCGGCAAGCGGTACGACGGACCAGCCGGCTTTATTTACTCCATTGCCACTGACGGCGAGGGCACAACGATTGCCGCCGGCGGCCACAACGGCGCAGTCTACGTGTGGGATCGCGAAGGCAAGCGGCTGGCGACGTTTGAGTAGAGGCGATGCCAAAAAAGCGCGGTGCATACGCATGCTTGACACGCTAGGCCGGCCACAAGCAAGCTACCGATGGCTTCGCGGAAACCGGCAGGCACGGTGCTAGACGCCTGGTACCTGATTTACGACACCGACCCGGCGGCATTGGCCAAAGAATCGGCCGAAAAAGAGGTCGCGGCAGCTGTCTGAGCAGGTCCGCTGCCAGTGGTCAGAATCGACATCTTGCGGCAGTAGAGCCCTTCGGCGAACTGGCTATCGGCGTTCGCTTCGATGCCGCGAATTCTCATTAACGACCAAAAGGTATCCGCGGTAAACCAGGGCTTGTCCGCCTGGCTCGGAAAACTCTCCACGATCGCATCGACCTTTTCTTGAGCCGTGGCTTGAGAGAGCGGCACAAAGACATTGGGCGTACCGAGATCCCCTTCGTACTTGGGAATCTCGTACTCCAGAATCTGGTGTCGGCGGAACGTATTCCAAGTCAACTCCGACACAACGCGATGATCCTGGTGCATGTCCTCACGGCGGTGGGTGAGAATCAAGTCAGGCGACACCTGACTTTGTAGCTCAAAGAAGAACTCCTTGATCTCTTCGCCACAGTAGGGGAAGAAGCTGTCACGAAACGACTTGGTGATGATACGCGACTCCGCCGCTTCCTCTAAGAATCGCTCGGCACTGCGTCGAGCTTCCCCGGCACGAACGTCCGAACCGCTCAAAACGACCCAATAGACGGTCAGCTGTGGATTCAACTCGAGCAACCGCAAGATGGTACCACCACAGCCGATCTCGATGTCGTCGGCGTGGCTGCCCAAGCAGAGCACGGTGTTCACGTTGTCGAATTGCACATTCATAGTCGTGTCGTCTTCGGTACGTTGGCGGTTCTATTCCGGGACGTACTGTGTTTCGCTCGCCGTCGAATTGTCGTAGTCAACGACCGGTACCGGTCGGCTGCTGGCTCGTCGTTCGCGCATCGGCTCAGCCGGTTCTTCAACTCGATTGGCCTGTTCTGGATTCCATACCTCCCACTTGGCTTCGCCGCGAGCGTACATGTCATCGAGACACTGCTTCTCTTTGAAGGTGTCCATGCAGCTCCAAAAGCCTTCGTGCTTGTAGGTGCTGAGGCGGCCCTGGCCAATCAAGCGATGGAACGGCTCGTTGACCAGCTCCTCTCCTTCGTGCAGGTACTTGAAGATCTCCTGACGGAAGGCGAAGAATCCACCGTTCATCCATACGTCCGATTTCTCGATCGGTGCGATGCCTTGGACCTGCCCGCCCGGATCGACGTTGATGGCGTGAAAGCTCTGCCGCGGCTTGACCGACAAGAATGACGCCACCGCGTTGTGCTGGTGCAAGGTGTCAATCACATTCGGCAAGTGCACATCGGACAGCCCATCGGTGTAGTTGGCCAAGAAGATCTTCTCGCCGGCCAAATGTGGCTCGACTGCCTTGAGACGCTGCCCAATGCTCGAGGTCGTGCCGGTATCGACGAAGGTGATCTTCCAATCCTGAATGTCGCTGTCGAGCAGCGTGACCGACTTCCCGCCCGAAGAGAGCACGAAGTCGTTTGAGATGCACTCGTCGTAATTCAGGAAGTATTCCTTGATCACGTTCGCCTGCCAACCCAAACACAAGACGAAGTCCTTGTGCCCGAAGTGGGCGTAGTACTTCATGATATGCCAAAGGATGGGACGATACCCAATCTGCACCATCGGTTTGGGGATCGATTCGGAATACTCGCGCATCCGCATCCCAAATCCGCCGCAAAATAGTACGACCTTCATCGCTAACGTTCCTTGTTCGATTGGTACACTGGGTTCGATCGGTGAATTGGCGTGATGCCGCCGGACGATTCCGACGACATCACGTCATGGATTCAACTTCCTGTTTTCTTAAAAGACCAGCAGCTCAGGGACCGCCACGACCAGCTTGGCTCCCCACTCGCGGGTATATTCCAGCTGCTCGGTCAGCTCCTTCTTCAGGTTCCAAGGCATGATCAGAATGTAGTCCGGCTTGGTCTCGGCCAACTTCTCCGTGGCGAACACAGGAATGTGCGTGCCCGGCAGGAACTTGTCGTGCTTGTAGGTATTCCGATCGACGACGTACTCCAGCAGGTCGGTACGGATGCCGCAGTAATTGAGCATCGTATTGCCCTTACCGGGGGCTCCGTAACCGGCAACCTGCTTGCCTTCGCGCTTGGCGTTGATAAGGAACTCAAGCAAGTCTCGCTTCACACCGGAGGTTCGCTCGGCGAAGGCACGATACGTCTCAAGATCGGTCAAACCGGCGTCGAGTTCACGCTGATGAATTCGCGTTACATTCTCGCTGACCGGCTTGCCTTCGTCTTCGGTGTGGCGAATGAAGATTCGCTGCGAGCCGCCGTGGGTCGGAATCTCTTCGACATCGAAGATCGTCAGCCCGTGGTGGGCGAAGACTTGCAGCAGCGAGTGCAGCGAGAAGTAGCAGTAGTGCTCTTGATAGATCGAGTCGAATTGGTTGCCTTCGATCTGGCATTGCAGCTGCGGGAACTCGACCGTCATCACACCTTCTTCGGCCAGCAGGATCTTGATGCCCGCCACGAAGTCGTTAAGGTCTGGCACGTGGGCCAACACATTGTTGGCGATCATCAGATTCGGACGCAGACCGTCGGCGACCAGTTCCTTGGCGGTTTCGACACCAAAGTACTTCACGACGGTCGGCACGCCCTTCTCAATCGCCACGGCGGCGACGTTGTCGGCCGGCTCGATGCCCGTGCAAGGAATTCCCTTGTCGACGAAGTTCTTCAGCAGATAGCCGTCGTTGCTGGCCAACTCGACCACGTGATGGCTCTCGTTCAGGGCGAAACGATCCGTGATCATATCGACGTAACGGGCTGCGTGACGGAGCCAGGAGTCGGAGTAGGAGGAGAAGTAGGCGTACTCGCCGCAGAAGATCTCCTTACCATGAACGTACTCTTCGACCTGCACCAGGTAACACTGATCGCAAACGAAGGCGTGCAGCGGGTAAAACGGCTCGACTTCTATCAATTGATCCTTGGTCAAGAAGTTCTCGCACAGGGGCGACTTGCCGAGATCGACCACCGAGTGGACGAGCGGCGTGCCACAGAAGCGGCAGCCACCTTTGGCCTCCGGCGTGTTGGCAGTCGCGGCAGGAACAACAACGGGCGTCGTGGACGTGGCGGTAACGTCAGCAAAATTCTGGGTCATAATTCGTCTCGCTTATCTCTGCTTAAAAGGTGGACGGGTCTTACGTAGTGAGTTGGGTTTATGAAGTTCGTTGTCTAGGTTTGAAATGTCGTTCGTGAATCGCTCTTGAATTACAAATAGGTCTTACTGGTTGGTAAAGGACTCGGTCGCGGGGTGGTCGGTAGCAGCAGTCGTCGGTGCGGCCTGTGCGGGAACCGTCGGGAACTGTGGAACGTTGGTGACGTTATTTTCGTAGTAATCGCAAATCTCTTCGGGAACATGCTCCAGGTCCGAGGCCCGCAGGTAGTCGCGAATCGTCGTGCCCGTGCAGGCACTGTCAACATTCGGTGCCCCGCCGTTATTCGGCAGTTCGTTCGTGTGAACCGTACGGAAGTCGATGCTGAAACGGGTTGCGCCCGAGGTATTCGGTACCGTGGAATGCACGTGGGCGGCAGAAAACAGGAGTAGCCCTCCCACCTCGGTAACGACGCGTGTCTGCGGATCGAGTTGGAGCGGCTCGAGCGCCTCCGACTGGCGACGATTATCGTGCTTAACCAACTTGGGAGCGGCCTTGCGGCCCGTTTCGTTCCAGTCTTGGTAGTTGAATTCATGCGAAGAGTTCTTGATCGGCTGATCCCAGTACGCTGGATGGAAGGCCATCGAACTTTCCGAGGCGATGTCGAACACCGGCAGCCACCAGTTGAGTTGACACATCGGCGGCGAATACCAGGTATCGCGGTGCGGCTTAAAGGCGTAGCCGAGTCCTGACGTGAGGTAGCCGTCGGACGTCACGGTCCGCAGACGTGGAACATCAAAATAGGTTTCCTCCTGATCGCAGCCGAACTCTGCAAGAATCGCCTGAATGTGCCGCTTCGCATCGGGATGATGAATGAAGGCTGGCTTGAGCTTCGCCAGGATCTCGACGTACTGCTCGACCGGCATCTCGCGTTGAGCAAGTGTCGGATCGTGGGGCGCAAACGCCTCGGCCGCCATCTCTTGGGCAAGCTGGCAGAGAGCCCTGGTGTTGTCGGTCGCGGTGTAGACGAACAGCTGACCGGCATAAAGCTGCCGCCGGCGCTCGTCATCGCTAATTTCACGGTTGAAGAATAGGGTGTTCATCAAAGGGTGCTTTCTCAGGAATCAAACTTCAGTCGCAAACGGAGAATTGTCTTGGGCTGTCGGCAAGGAACTCGACTCGTCCTGGTGGAGTAACGCGGCGGCAGCCGGCGCGGTAGCGACGGGGCCGGAAACATCATCCGCCATAGTGTCGGTGGCAACCTTGAGCAATCCCGCTTCTAGCAGAGCGTCAGACGCATCGCGAATGAGGGCGAAGTCGTATCCAGCACGCTCGGCAATTTCGAGTAGCGAGTGCTGGCCATCGGACAAATTGAGTACCCACTGCACGGCCTTCTGGAGCCACGCTTGTTCCTCTTCGCATCCGTAACCGTGATAAAGCCCGTAGGGACCCAAACGCGGCTCGCACATCGGCTTCTGATTCACATATCGCTGATTGCCTTCGAGCACATTCACGATCGCCAGTAGCTTTTCCAGCGAGTCGTCGAGATACTCGCTTCGCACGAGGCCGAGGTTATCGGCCGACGTGTGATACTCGGCATACTCCTCATTTCGCGACCGCATCAGGCAGCCGATCGAAAGATCGATGCCCGGCGAGGCGTACTGCCGCTCGTCGTATCCGAACGGTTCAAAGTCGACCAGCCGGTAGTCGGCGTCGTAGTGCTTGAACACATGCGCGACCGCCGCGTCGATCTCGGCATCGCCGTGTCGGGTTTTCTTGTAGGTCGAGTCGGCCGCATCACCAAGCAGGGAGAGAATCAGTCCATGCTTGATATTGTCCAAGCGGCGTCTGTTCTGGCTGAGCCAGGTGATCGCCCCGATGGTGGCCGGCGCGAAGACAAACCGGTATCCGTAACGCCGCTCGCGAGCGGCCAGCTCCTTAGCGAGCATCGTGGCTACCGCGATGCCGGAAAGATTGTCATTGGCCAGCGAAGGATGACAAACGTGAGCCGTGATCAGCACTTCTTCGTCGGTCTCGCCCGGCACGAACAGCTCGCCATAGGTGAGCGATCCGTCGAACAGTTCCGCGTCGATGCAGACTTCGTACTCGCTACTGTCGTCGTCGGCTTCGGCCTGGGCCTCAAACCACTGATACAGTTCATGCGTCATACAGAATCCCCAGGACTCCTTGTGGAAGGAAGTCCGATAGGGAATCCAGCTTGGGTACTCTGGCAAGGTGTGAACGTGCTGCTTAAGCTCGCTCCACCGCATGCTCGCAGACAGACCAACGCTGCCACCGACCACGTGCAGATTCGATTCCGCGAAGTCGACGAGTCGCGTCCCTCTGGCGTCCTTGATATAGGCGTCGCGAATCTTCCATTCCTGCGGGACCTGCCAGTCGAAGACCGGCGTTCCGCTCGGCACTTCATGAACGTCGAGCGAAATCTGTTCCTGCAGAATCGCGAGCGTCTCGCGCACCCCGTCACCGGTAATGCTCCGGCAGATCGGGAACAGCCGCGAGATGAGCGCGTGCATCTCGTCTCCGGCGGTTTCAAATTGGCGGACGTCGCTAGTCATTGGCTCGTTGCCGGCTGGTTTCTTGGAAACGGAAATGTCTTCTACAAACGGGTGGTTAGTTGAACGTTCGATAGACCGACTTCGACGGTGGTCCAACGAGGTACTTCTCCACGCCCTCTTCCAGAGCCTTCTTATAAACGTAGAGCGATTCGTCGATCGCGGTGATCGTGTTGTCGATGTCTTCGTCGGAGTGCGAATAGCAAGTCACTAGCGACAACATCAACACGCCGCGGCGGATCGTCTCCTGGAGCATCAGTGTGCGGAACTCTTGCGAAGGCTTCTTGTCGGGGCCACGAGAGATAAGCACCTGGCAGCAGGGCTTGCCCAGCACCTCGACATACTCGCCAAGACCGTGGGCGCGGATCGCCTGATCCAAACCGTCACGAAGTCGTTGTCCTTGGCGGTCGAGTGTCTCGATAACCGGCTCGTTCTGATAGACCTTCATGGTGGCGATGGCCGCAGCCAAGGCGTGCGTCTCTCCGCCATGCGTGGTCGAGAGCAGGAAGACCCGCTCTTGATCGTGCATGAGTCCGCCCAGTTCCATGAACTCGCGTTTGCCGACTAGGGCCGACACCGAAAAGCCATTCGCCATCGCCTTCCCGAAGGCCGACAGGTCCGGCACGATGTCGTAGTACTTCTGCCCGCCGCCGTTGTGCCAACGAAAACCGGTGATCATCTCGTCCAAGATGAACAACGCGCCGTTCTCGTGGCAAATCTCTTGGACCTTGTGCAGGAAGTTGTCTTCGGGATCGGAGTACTTTGCCGGCTCCATAATCAGCCCGGCAATCTCGCCTGGATGTTCTTGGAACAGAGCACGTACGCTGTCGATGTCGTTGTAGCGGAAGGTGAGTGAAAGATCCTTCACCGCTTGCGGAATGCCGGCGTCGACCGGCGTGTGGCCGATGAACCAGTCGTACGTCGAGAAGAACGGATGATCGACGCAAAAGGCAATCTTGTCTCGCTTGGTGTGGGCTCGAGCGATCTTGAGCGCCGCCGTGGTGGCACCGGAGCCGTCTTTGCAGAATTTTGCCATGTCGGCACCGTCAATCATGCCGAGCAGCTGCTCCGCACATTCCAACTCAAGCGGCGCAGGCCGGCTGAAGTTCGTTCCGTGGGCCAGCTCGGCGCGAGCCGCGCCAATCACCGGACCAAAGGCATGGCCCAACGTCACGGCCCGACAGCCCATGCCGTATTCGATGTATTCGTTGCCGTCGAGATCCCAGACGTGCGACCCTTCGCCACGGGCAATGAAGCCAGGTGCCAGGAACGGAAACTGGTCGTCTCCCTTGGCATAGGTGTGGCAGCCGCCGGGAATCAGGTCGTGCACCCGGTCGCGCAACTTGTTGGTTTCGGTAAAGTCAATGCGGTGCTCTGACGTAAAGACCGGCACGGAAATGGGTGCCGACGGATCGCTGGCGCCGATTGCTGGACTGCTCTGTAGCATCTTTCTCACTCTCCGGTGTCGAGGAACATCTAGCCACACTGAAAAGAATA
>CAYLRE010000183.1:0-9635 GCA_964385715.1 uncultured Planctomycetaceae bacterium | reverse complement strand
TCGCCGAGTGGGACACGGAGCATATTGTGTTGACCGGCGGCGAACCGATGTTGTTGGGGCAAGACAATCTGACCACCCTCTGGGATGGCAAGGGCAACCGTTCGCGACTTCGAGAACACGAAGGAGACCGCCATTCGCACCGCCTGGTGTGAAACGACCGGCCGTGTTTTGACCGGCGACTTTAGCGGCCGAGTGACCCTTTGGGATAGCTCAACGGGCAAGCCGGCCGGCTCTTTGGTCAACAATCCTCCCCGGCTGCTGGCAAGACTGAAGGCCGCCGAGGCCCGTGTTGCCGAAACGGCCACACTAATCGCGCAGCGTCAGAAACAAGTTGCCGACGCCGAGGCGGCTCTCGCCCGCGCCAAGGAAAACGCCGAAGCTAACTCCGGCCTTGTTGACGCTCGCCGCCGCGTGGAAGCCGCCCGCACGGTACTCTACCTGCAAACAGAAAAGAAACGCGAGATCGACGAGGACATCACCCGCTTAGAGAAACGCGTGGTTCAAATCGAACGCGGACTTCCTAATCTTCAAGAGGCAGTCCGCCGGGCCGACCGCTCCATCAAACAGATGGGCGGTGATCCGGAAGTCCGCAAGGTCGAACAGGAGCTGCGGACCCTTGCTCGACGCCGACTCGGTGAGCTGAACAATTCCAAGCGAGACCTGGAGAAGCAGATCAAGGCGAGCCGCAACCTCGATCCCGCAATTCACCAGCTGAAAGGAACATTGGCCACCGCCGAACGAGCACTTGAGCAGGCTCGCAAGGAAGCCGAGCCACTGCGTGTCGCCGTCCGCGAGGCGACTCGCGCCGTCGAGACCTTGCGTCAGAACGAGCAGCAAGAGCACCGGGCGGCCATTGATGCAACGCGACTTCGAGATCACTGGAACGGCGAGCGTTACTTTGCGAAACGACTACGCGAATACGCAACAAAGCAAATCCAGCTCGAAGCAACAATTGACGAGCAGCGAACTATTCGCGATCAGCACTTGGCCAAGAAGAACCAGTTGCACAGTGAGCTAACAGCTATCAACCGACAGATGGGTGAAGCCGGTGACGGCATAGCCGAATCGCGAAATATGATCGACGACCAGCTCAAGGAACTAACGGAAGAGACTCGCGTTTTCCAGAATATCGCTGACAACCTTCGCAAGCTTTTCGAAGACCAAGAAGCTGTTCACGCGACGGAGCTTCGACTGAAGGCCGCCCTCGAAGCACAGCAAACGAACAATGCCGCGGGCAATTCCGGTTTAGAACGACAACTGGCGGAAACCACACGATCGCTGGCCGCCATCGCTCAAGCGATTAGCGCAATCCAGCGGCAAAAACAAGACTCGGAGCAGCGGCTCCGCGGTATACGACAATCGCTCGCCAAGCTGGAGACCAGTGTCGAGCAGTTTATCGAACGCCATGATTCCCTTCAAGAAAATCAGGACCAAATCGTGACGGCGATGATTCAGAGCGTCGAGGCAATGCATCAGGCCCAGGGCGCCCTTTACCAGGCGGAGCAAGATGC
Source organism: uncultured Planctomycetaceae bacterium (assembly GCA_964385715.1). Classification (GTDB taxonomy): domain Bacteria; phylum Planctomycetota; class Planctomycetia; order Pirellulales; family UBA7805; genus MB-PLM-2. The sequence continues at coordinate 8,124 of CAYLRE010000183.1, read as the reverse complement.
TCGCCAGCTGAAAGACACGATCCGAAAATTCCGACAACAGGACCGCCCTTAGCCGCATGCCGCATTCGAAATCTGATTATTCACGCGTCGATTTCACCAGACGCTTCGCAATGCTGTTCCTGCTGACTCTGTTCTTCGCGCTGCCGGCGACAATCCTCACCGCTGCGGAACCCCAGGCCTCGGCGGCTGCAAAACTGAAGATCGCTGCCGCATCGCCAGAAGCGGAGCGAGCCATCTCCGGCTTTCAGCTTCCCCAGGGCTGGGTGGCCAATATCTTCGCGGCCGAACCGATGATGGCCAACCCGGTTGCGTTTTCGATCGCGGGTGACGGTTCCCTGTACGTCGCCGAGACATATCGTCAGTCGGCTGGTGTGGAGGACAACCGCAGCCACACGTATTGGATCGACGACGATTTGGCGGCGAAGACCGTTGAGGATCGCCGCGCCTTCATGCTCAAACACCATGCCGACGACGCGGATCAGTTCACCCGGTTCGGCGAACAGCTACGCTTGCTACAGGACACAACTGGCGACGGGGTAGCTGACACGTCGTCCGTCTTCAGCGATGGTTACAACGACCTCATTTCCGGTTCCGCGGCCGGCGTGCTCCCCAATGGTGACGATGTCTACTTCGCCTGCATCCCAGATCTCTGGCTCCTGAATGACAAGAACAAGGACGGCGTGGCCGAGACCAAGAAGTCGCTCTTTCACGGCTTCGGCGTCCACATGGCCTACAAGGGGCACGACCTTCATGGGCTCATCATCGGTCCCGACGGCAAGCTCTACTTCTCGATCGGCGACCGTGGCTTCAATGTGCAGACCGCCGATGGAGCGGTCGTAAACACCGATAGCGGTGCCGTGCTCCGCTGCAATCTCGACGGCAGCAATCTTGAGATCGTCCACCGAGGACTGCGCAATCCGCAAGAACTCGCCTTTGACGATTACGGCAATCTATTCACGATCGACAATGACAGCGACTCCTACGACGAATCACGAGCGATTCCGATTATCGATGGCGGCGACAGCGGGTGGCGGATGGAGTTTCAGTACTTCGAAGACCGCGGACCATTCTTTCGCGAGAATCTATGGCAGCCATACGCTAAAGAGCGGCCCGCGTATTTGGCGCCAACTATCGCCAACATCGCCTCAGGACCGTCGGGACTCGCCTACTACCCTGGCACGGGTCTCTCCGAAGACTATCGCGGCCGTTTTCTGCTCTGCGACTTTCGCGGTGGAGTGGCGAACAGCGGCATCCATTCATTCCGCATTCGCCCGCACGGCGCCTTTTACGAGTTGGTTGATCGCGAGCAGCCGATTTGGAACATTCTGGCAACCGACGTCGACTTCGGCCCCGACGGTGCGGTCTATGTTAGCGACTGGGTCCACGGCTGGAACGGCGAAGGTAAGGGCCGCATCTATCGTTTCGTCGACACCGAGGCCGCCACAAATTCGATCGTAGCTGAAGTACAAACCCTGCTTCGCAATGGCGTCCGCGACTTTAACGCCAAGAAGTTGGCCAAACTCCTCGGCCACCAAGATCGTCGCATCCGCCAAATGGCGCAATTCGAGCTAGCAAGACAGAAGGACGTGGGCACGCTTGACGAGATCGCCCGCAGCGACCAGCCAACAATCACGCGACTCCACGCGATCTGGGCCCTGGGCCAGATCCACGCCGACACAGATTCCTCAAAGAAACTAAGACGGTACGCGAGACTGGTACTCCGGCGTCATGTCACTGACTCGGATGACGAAGTGCGAGCCCAGGCATGCAAAGTTGTCGGCGAAGCACGCTTAACCACGTTTGCTTCCCGAGTTGAGAAACGACTCACCGACGAAAGCCCACGAGTTCGCTACTTCGCCACCATGGCTTTGAGCCACATCGGTTCCGGCGCCAACTTTGCCGCCGTGCTACAGATGGTGGAGGACAACAACGACAAGGATCCAATGCTCCGGCACGCCGGAGTCATGGCAATGGCTCGTCTCGGTAATTGGCAAACGCTGGCAACTGCTGCCCAACATAGGTCACCGGCCGTTCGACTGGCCACCGCCGTTGCGCTACGCAAGAACGGCGACGAGAGAGCTTCATGGCTACTCAACGATCCTGAACCCCACATCGGCGATGAGGCGGCCCGCGCAATACACGATGAACCCATCTCGGAAGGAATGTCTAGTTTAGCGGCGTTTGTCGATGCCGCGATCACGCCTGACATCGACGACGGCAGTTACCGAACAATCAACAACCCGATGCTCCGTCGAGCGCTGAACGCCAACTTCCGCATCGGAGATGAAGTCGGCGCCGTTCGACTCGCCACTTTTGCCGCCTGCGAAGAAGTACCCGAGCACCTTCGTGTCGAGGCCCTCAAGATGCTGGGCACCTGGGCAAAGCCTGGCAATCGCGATCGAGTGCTCGGGTCGTGGCGACCACTGGCCAATCGTGACAACAAATTCGCCGCCGAGGCACTCGCCTTCGTGCTTCCTAAGGTTCTCTCCGCCTCTCCAGACATTCGCAGTGAAGCCGCAAGGGCAGCTGCGAGGTTGAACATCAAACGCGTCGTTCCTGTGCTCGAGAAGATCATCCGCGACAGAGGCCAGGCGGCCGAAATTCGTGCCGATAGCCTCGATACGCTGGCGATGTACGAAGAGGCGGACCTGATGGCGCTGCTTGCGGAAATGGTCGACGACGATGCCGTTTTGGTGCGGATCTCGGCCCGCCGGGCCCAGGCTAACCGACACCCTAATGTTGCCGTCGCGGCTCTCAAGCGAGGCGTACAGGCCGACGACCTTGTCGAACGTCAAGCGGCCTGGCTGGCACTCACTATGATCGACTCGCCCGCGGCGGACGCAGTTATCGGGGCCGGACTCGCAGAGCTTCAGCAAGGCAAGATTCCGGCCGACACGCAGCTCGACGTGCTGCTGGCCGCCGCCGGCCGAGACGATGGCGGCGTTGCAGATGCGTTAAACGCTTACCATGCGAGCCGAGACGAAAACGATATCCTAGCTTTCTTTCGAGAAACACTCGCCGGTGGCGACGTGACCAATGGGTACAACGTATTCCATCGCAAGCGAGAAGTGTCGTGTCGCCGCTGCCACAGAATCGCCGGTCGTGGCGGCGGCCTGATCGGGCCTGACCTTTCCTCGATCGGCAAGGAAAAAACCGCGGAGTACCTACTGGAGTCGCTGGTCGCCCCCAATCGTGCTATCGCCAAAGGCTTCGAGCCGGTGCAACTGGTCACCGACGAGGGAGTCACGCACAGCGGAATCGTGCAAAGCGAAGACGAGACGACACTTCACCTGCTCAAGGCGGACGGTAAGACCGTCGAAATTGCCAAGGCCACGATTGACGAGCGAGGCAAAGGACAATCCGCCATGCCTACCGATCTGGTCGAGAAGTTAACCCTGCGTGAGCTGCGGGACCTGATCGCCTATCTGGTAAGCCTGAAGGGTGAATAGGCAATCGTCTTCGGCGGACCTGTAGACAACAGCCCTCTGGTCTTCGCTACGCCAAAATGTCTTTCACCACGTGACCATGAATGTCGGTCAGCCGGAATCGGCGTCCCTGATGCAGGTAAGTAAGTCGCTCATGATCGATGCCCAACAGATGCATCACTGTGGCCTGAAAATCATGCACGTGGACCGGGTTCTCGGCCACGTTGATTCCTAGATCGTCAGACGAGCCGTAGCTGATGCCCGGCTTCACGCCGCCGCCAGCCATCCACAGCGTGAACGCGTAGGGGTGATGATCACGACCCCAGCGGGCGCGATTCGACATGTCGCCTTGCAGGAAGGGGGTTCTTCCGAACTCGCCGCCCCAGATCACCAGCGTGTCTTCGAGCAGGCCTCGTTGCTTCAGATCCTGCACCAGCGCCGCCGACGGTTGATCGGTATCCTTGCACTGTGTGTAGAGTTCGGTCGTCAGACTGCTGTGTTGATCCCACCCGGCATGCATGATCTGCACGAAACGGGTCCCGCGTTCGACTAGCCGTCGAGCCATCAGGCAGTTGTAGGCGTAGGTCCCCGGTTCGCGAGCCTGCGGACCATACATGTCGATGACGTGCTTCGGTTCCTGCGAGAGATCCGTCAGCTCCGGCACGCTCGCCTGCATCCGATAACCCATCTCGTATTGGGCGATCCGTGTTTCAATTTCCGGATCACCAAACCGCTGCAGGTTGATTTCGTTCAGCTGGGCAAGGTCATCGAGCATACCGCGACGAACCTCGCGACTCATCCCCTGCGGATTGGAAAGGTAGAGCACCGGATCGGCTGCTCCGCGAAACTGCACACCTTGATAGCGTGACGGCAGGAATCCGCTCTCCCAGTAGTAGTCGTAAAAGATCTGCCCGCACGTCGAGCCCTTGCTGATCGAAGTCATCACAACGAAGCCGGGTAGGTTGGCCGTTTCGGTACCGAGACCGTAGGTGAGCCAAGCCCCCATCGTCGGCCGCCCCGGCATCTCCGCTCCGCTCAAGAAGAACGAAATGGCGGGCGAATGATTGACCGCCTCGGTGTGCATGCTTTTCACGAAACAAAGGTCGTCCGCGATCGCCGCCGTATAGGGAATCAGCCGGCTGGCCCAGGCACCGCTTTCGCCGTGTTGCGAAAAGGTTTCGACCGGCGCGAGCATCTTCTTGCCATCCGGATTTCCGGTCATGGTGCTAAATCGTTTGTTTTCGAGATAGCTCATCGGCACCGGAGTACCGTGTAGCTCCGCGATCTTCGGCTTGTAGTCGAACAGATCGACATGCGTGGGAGCCCCGTTCTGGAACAGGTAGATAACGTTCTTCGCCTTTGGCAAATAATGCGGCAAGCCAGGCAGACCCTGGTTAGCGGGCGCAGCACCCTCACGGACCCCGCCTGGCGATCCTGCGCCGGCCGGTTCCGCAGCCAGACCACTCTCACCCAGCATCGACGCCAGAGCGGCCGCACCAATGCCGGTGGCACTCTTGCCGAACAGCGTGCGGCGAGTCATCAGTCGCTTTGCTTCGAGGGCAGGATCCATGAACTTCTTGCCTACCGTGCTACTTGTTGAGTGTTTCGTCGAGATTCAAAATGGCGAGACAGACGCTACTGTAGGCGGCATGCTCGGCGAGACCGATCTCCTCATCACGGGCCGCATCGCCCACGTTAACGAGATCCTTCGCCGCCTTTTCGTCCGCGGCGAAGTGCTGCATCAGCGATTCTGCGCGTCGCACCAATACGCCGAGTTCCTCCTCGCTCGGCCGCCGAGAGGTCGCCAAACGAAATGCCATCGTGAGTCGCGCTGCCGGCGTCGCCTCGGCGTCCTGAATCACTCGCTGCGCCAGCATACGGGCCGCTTCGACGTAGGTAATGTCGTTGAGCGTGACCAGCGTATGGAGCGGCGAGTTCGTACGAGCGGTTCGCACTACGCACGTCTGCCGCTTGGCGGTGTCAAAGAACATCGTTGGCCCGATGATCCGCCGCCAGAACGTGTACAGGCTGCGGCGATAAAGATTCTCGCCACTATCCTTGCGATAGACCTTTCGACCGAAGGTCGCTTCCGTCCACAACCCGGCAGGCTGATACGGCTTCACGGGCGGGCCACCCATTCGCCGCGTCAGCAGCCCACTTACGGCAAGCGCCTGATCACGCATCATCCACGAAGGGATACGATGCCTGGGACCACGAGCAAGCAGGCGGTTGTCCGGATCCCGCTCTCGAAGCTCCGCCGCCGATACCGCACTCTGCCGGTACGTGGCACTCGTGACAATCATGCGGTGCAAGGCCTTAACGTCCCAACCGCTCTCCTGGAATTGGGTCGCCAGGAAATCGAGCAACTTCGGATGCGACGGCTGCTCTCCCTGCGAACCGAGATTCTCGGACGTCTTCACCAATCCAGTGCCGAAGAAGAGCTGCCAGTATCGATTCACCGTGACACGGGCGGTAAGCGGATGCTGTGCATCGACCAGCCAGCGAGCCATGGTGAGGCGATTCTTTGCGGCATCTTCCGGCACCGCGGGAAGCGCCGACGGCAGGCCCGCCTGCACTTCGTCGCCACGCTGATTGTAAAGCCCCTTGGTCAGAATGAATGTCTGCCGAGGTTTTTCCCGCTCGCCCATCACCATCACGCGAGGAATGGCGCTGTACAACGTTTCGCGCTCCTGCAGCGGTGCGCGCAACTTTCCAACTGCCGTCACGTAGTCGGGAAATTCTTTCTCAAAGGTCTTCACCAGCCCACGAAGATGGCCCGCATCGCGTCTTTGCACCGGCAGGTTAAGGACCGAGCGGATGTAATCGGACTGTTTGCGAACCTTGTCGGTGTCGCCAATGTTTTGATCTTTGCTGCGTGGGAAGAAGTCCTTCTCAAATTCGGTCAGCTCTTCACGCAGCTCTGGCAACTTCGCGTCAAGCACGGCCAGGCGGGTCTTCTGTTTGTCGGTCACGATCTCCAGCACCGGCGGCGTCTGCGGATTACGACCACGCCCCGTCACGGGCGTTTGATTGAAGATCGCGAAGAACTTGTAATAGTCCTCCTGCGAGAACGGGTCGAACTTATGGTCGTGACAGCGGGAGCAGTTCATTGTCAGCCCCAGCCAGATGGTGCCGACCGTTTCAATCTGATCGAAGATGTACTCGACGCGATTCTCCTCGTGAATACGTCCCCCTTCACCATTGATCATGTGGTTGCGGCAGAAGCCGGTCGCCAACTGCTGTTTGTCCGTCGAGTCGGGCAACATGTCGCCGGCAAGTTGTTCGATGGTGAATTGGTCAAACGACATGTTGTCGTTCATTGCGCCGACGACCCAATCCCGCCACGGCCACATCGTCCGCTCACGGTCATCCTGGTAGCCATTGCTGTCGGCGTAGCGTGCCGCATCCAGCCACGGCCAGGCCATCCGTTCCCCGTAGGCCGGCGAAGCGAGTAAGCGGTCGACAACTCGTTCGTAGGCGCCTGGTCGCTTGTCGGAGAGAAAGGCGTCGATCTCATCAAGCGTCGGCGGCAGTCCCGTCAGGTCTAGACTCACTCGTCGCAACAGACGCTCGCGATCAGCCTCCGGCGAAGGAGTAAGCGACTCACGCTCAAGCCGTGCTAGCACGAAATGATCGATCGCGTTCTTCGGCCACGCTGCTTGACGAACCGCGGGGAGTTCCGGCGACTCGGGCCGCACAAAGGCCCAATGCTGCTGCCAAGACGCGCCCTCTTCGACCCATTTCTTCAATGTTTCAATCTGATCCGCACGCAGCGTCAGGTGACTCTCCGGCGGCGGCATAATCTCGTCAGGATCGTCCGAAGAAATCCGCCGAATCAGCTCGCTCTCTTCCGGATCACCCGGCACGACGGTCCCATCGTCGCCTTCGTCGCCGAAAAGACCTTCACGCGTATCGAGCCGTAGGTCCGCCTCGCGAGAGTTGCCATCGGGGCCGTGACAAGCGAAGCAGTTGTCGCTCAGAATCGGCCGGACTTCCGAATCGAAATCAATACCCTCAGCAGCGCTTGCGCAGGGGCAAATGCCGGACAAGACGAGAGCCAGAACGATCGCAGTTCGCAGAAGCATGGGCGGGGAACTAGGGGGCGGGCGGGAACACCCCATTATAGACCGAGAATTCGCCGCAGATGAACGCCTCAGCGGGCTCGAAAACCGCGGATCGTGTGCGTTTCCGCTCGACTTATGCGGGAAAAACCTTATGATTCTGCGCACTTTCCGCTTCCCCACACATAAACCGATCACGATCTGTACATCGTCGAAAGAGACACGCTGACATGAACGCTGCCGCCTCGATACTGATCCTATTCACCGCGACCCTGCAGACGGACATCGACAAAGCGGAGAAACATCTGTCCGACGGCATGGCAAAGTTCACTGCCGGCGATGTGCAGGGTTCACTCGAGGACTTTGACAAGACGGCCGAGCTCGCGCCGGCCCTGATCCCCCGACTCTGGCAACGGGGTATCAGCCAATACTACGCCGGGCTGTACCAGGAAGGCCGCGAGCAGTTCGAGATCCACAAAACGGTCAATCCTAACGACGTTGAGAACGCGACCTGGCATTATCTTTGTGTCGCCAAGCTCGAAGGCGTTGATGCGGCTCGCAAGGCACTCATTCCCATCGATACGAAGAAGGACTCTCGCGTTCCACTCAAAGAGGTGTACGAGCTCTACGCAGGGCAG
>CAYLRE010000182.1:0-9688 GCA_964385715.1 uncultured Planctomycetaceae bacterium | reverse complement strand
GGGCAGGTGTACATCACGGGGATGACACTGGCGGAAGCCAAGGTCGCGATCGAGACGCATCTGGAAAAATTCCTTGACGACCCGAAGGTTGCGATCGATGTGTATGCCTACAACAGCAAGGTCTATTACGTCGTTACCAACGGTGCCGGCCAGGGGGACCAGATTCAACGGTTCCCGATTGAAGGTGGCGAAACCGTGCTCGATGCGATCAGCGCGATCGGAGGTCTGTCGCAGACGACCAATGAAAGGATGTGGATCGCACGACCTGCTCCGGATAAAGCGGGCATGGACGTGATCTTGCCAGTGGACTGGAATGCGGTCACGTCGAATGCAGCGCCAGCGACGAACTATCAGATATTGCCTGGCGATCGCATTTACATCGATGGTGACAAACTAACGTTGGCCGACACGTTTGTGGCTCGTGCTACCGCACCATTTGAACGTGTCGCCGGTCTGATCACGCTTGGTGCCAGTACCATTCGTAGCTTGAGTATCGGATTTAGTAACAATCCTGCGAACCGAAACTAATTGCAGACTTGCCGCCAAAAGAACGGCGTGATGACATATCAGGGACTCTGGTCAACATTCGATTCGACCGAGCTTGATCATGGGTCGGAATGCCATGCTTTGACTGCCGGACGTGTCCTAAGCAACGCAAGCTGCTTATCAAAATAAGACAACAATCAACGAAGCAACGAACTTGCCAAACGGAATTGCTATGAAAACAAAGCTGTCTCGAATCATCTGCCACTGTTGTCGTCGAAAGCTGGTTCCGACCGTGTCGGCCGTGATGCTCGTTGCCATGGTGCTTCAGACGGCCACCGCCACGCCACCGTTTCCGGTGCGGGTTCGCCCCATTCCACGGCCGCCGGCACCGAAGCGAATTGAAATGGCACCACCACAGTATGGTTTTCAGCCGACGCGTTGGAAGGCCTGGCCCGGCCAGGCGGAATCGCTCCAGGCGGCTGCGGACCGACGCGAACAGCGCCGTAGATCGCGATACCGTACTCTCGAGGATGTGATTCAGCGAGACGATGAAGAAGCGGGCGGTGACCTGGGTGACTCGACCGTGGAGACGCCAGGAGTGGAATCAGACGCGGCTCCCCGGGAGGACGAATACCAGATCCCCGGTGATGCTCCGCTACCTGAGGATCCGGCCGAACCGCCGGCTCGAAACCTGTTCGATGATGCAGAACCGGGGCTCGATGAGCATCAAATTCCGGCTCCCTCCGATGACTTTGCACCATCTCCGCTTGGTGAAGAGGAAGAGTCCGTTGCCCCGCCGACACCAGGGGAAGTCGGCTACCGACGTGGAAATGCCAATCCTTCACGCACGGCTGCCGTCGTCCGTGGCACGTGGCGAAGCGCCAGTCGCGCCAAGCCTGGAGCAACTTACCCAAGAGGTTCGCAGCACGCGGCACGCTGGGTGGGTAACCAACCTTCGTCCTCGGCAGAAAGCGTTGCGCCGGCTGGCCACGTCCGTCGTAGTGAACCGGCAACGTCAGCCGAACCACGACGACTTGATCCAGCTCAGCGCGCCGCTCCTATACCGGCGACACCGATTTCTCGGGCCAAATCGGCTCGCGCTGCCCAGCCCAGCAACGTCCAGCAAGCGGCGGCCTGGAAGGCCGCGTCCCGACGTTAGTCGTTAGGCCAGATGAATCGGTTAGGATTCCGTTCGCCCGGCTGGCCAATCACCGCTGGTGCTGGCGACGTTGATACTGGTCGGTGATGGTCTTAATTTTCTCTACCGCATTTGAGGCCGAATGCGCTGCGGCGAGCGCCTCATGCCTCCGGGCGATCCACGTCTGTCCATCTTACGGGCGACGACTCTCCGTCCCCCAACATGCGCGACTGCTAGCATTTGCGCAATCGTTATAACCAGTCGCGGGTGGCGCGAGTTCTGTTCTTTCTGTCGTCGGTGTCGCTTTCGACGTGTTGACTTCGATTTTGCTTCGCATAGATTGAAATTCGGATTTTGCGGATGCGCAGGATCGAGTCGATTGCACGACTGCTTGATGTGTGGAAGTCTCTCGGTGCTTGTGTGGCCAAGCGTGGTTTGCGACTAGTACGAGCAAGGTTGCCGCGTCGAACCGGCCCGGTTGGCGGTGCCAGTCGTTGCCAAAAGGCAACCAACGCGTGTTGTCAGATGCCAACGTTTTGCCAGTAAGAAAGCAGGGATTCCAGGGCGTTGTTGCAGGTGGTAATTGGCAGATCCCTAGTTTTTCCGAATCAAAAGCTCCAATACGGATCGCTTCGGTACGGTGCCCGTTGAAGCGGGCCGATATCGGCATCCGGTTTGCGAGTATGCCAGGAGAGACCTAGCGAGAAGAGCTTGACGAACGTGGTTCGTGATAAGAAATTCGCGACCGAGAGTGATACCAGACCATGCAAAGTGACATTGCTGCCGGGCGTATCTGTCCTTGGGATATGAGCCGGAAGACGTGCTGGCATGCGGAGTTAGGAAACAGCAAGACATCGACCACGAGGTTACAAATTCGTTGAAATAGGGTGTCATAACGGTTATTCTGGAGGATGTCCTCAGTAACCGCCTCGATTTGCCTTGGCGGTAGATCATGTCCCCTTCGGGGTAGTCCGAGTTGTCAGCCCCGACACCTCTGTGGTTTCAGCGACTGTTGACACAATATGCCTCCGGGCAAACGTAGCGGTACCGCTGTGCTTGCGGGATCGTGCATTTGCCTACGAGGGTTGGGACCAGCATCAAGAGACAGCGATAGAGAAGAGTTAGCGACCAAGTACGACAGGCAGAGAAATAGATCGTTTCCCGACAGGATGTCCGCGAACAGAACAGCCCGCGACGAGACCAGCAAGATTTTGCCTCGGCGCCCTATCGATTCGACAGCTTCGGAGAAAGTTTGAATGCAGCCAGCCTTGATTGAGGAAAAGGTCGCCGCCGGCGGTCGTGACCAGGTTTCGTCCGCCAGTACGGACATTCCCGCGCCCGATGTTGCGTGTGAAACGCTCAAGTCGCCCGTTTATCTCACGATTACCGCGTGGCTAAATCAAATCGTCGCTGGGATCTTGCTTATCCCGATGTCGCTTTTGATCGCGTTCGCGGCGATTCTTACGAAACTCAGTTCGCCCGGGCCGATCATCTACAAGCAGGTCCGCGTGGGCCGTCGCGGAAAGACGTTTACCGTTCTCAAGATTCGCACGATGGTGCAGAACGCCGAGGGCGCGACCGGGCCGGTGTGGACTGCCAAGAACGATACGCGAATCACCCGCGTCGGTCGGTTTCTTAGAAAGACGCATCTCGACGAAATTCCGCAGCTGATCAACGTGGTCCGCGGCGACATGGTGCTGATTGGCCCTCGCCCGGAACGTCCCGAGTTCACCCACTATCTCGCCCAAGCGGTCCCCGGCTACATTCACCGCCTCGCCGCTAAGCCAGGCATTACTGGGGTGGCCCAGATTCTGCTTCCTCCGGATAGTGATTTGGAAGGTGTGCGACTCAAGCTTTCGGCCGATCTGAAATACATCCGTCGGGCGAACGTTTGGATGGACATTCGCGTGATGGCCTGTACCTCGTTGCGATTGTTCGGTATCTCCGGCCCGAAAGTCTCTCGCTTCTTCGGATTCAATCGTGCCTGGATCGAGGAACCCTTGGCCCAGGTTCGTCAGTGGGGAGAGGAGAATCCTCCGGGACCGATCGACAGCAGTAACATTCCGGCGACCTTCGCCGCGGCTATGGCGGCCGAGGCGTCTGCTGAAGCGGCTGTTGGCCAGGAAGCTGAGGTAGCCGTTGGAGCAGGTGACGACGGTCACGTTGCGAATGCCGATTCTTCTACCGCTGACGTGCCCTCAGGCAACCCGGGGCTACCTCGCTGACCCAACGGGTCTATCGCGGCGGGCCTTCGTCCGCCAACATGGAATGCTCCCGGACCGAAGGGGCCTGGGGAACCTACGATTTAACACCCGCTGAGCTAGCCGACTGCATGAGCCGACTTAACGCATTCACCGTCGACGTGGAAGACTACTACCAGGTCTCCGCGTTTGAACAGGACATCCAGCGCGATCAGTGGGATAGCTACGCCAGTCGCGTGGTTGCCAACACACGGCGTCTGTTGCGGCTGTTGGAGCAGCATCGAGTCTCGGCGACCTTCTTTGTTCTCGGCTGGGTGGCCGAACGAAATCCGCACCTGGTGCGTGAGATCCAGGACGCCGATCACGAAGTCGCTTCGCACAGCTTCTGGCACCGCTTGGTATACGAGCAGACGCCGGACGAGTTTCGCGATGATCTGATCGCGTCTCGCGATGTTCTACAGGACATCACGGGCGAGAAAGTCACGGCCTATCGGGCGCCTAGTTTTTCGATCACAGAAAAGTCGCTGTGGGCGCTCGACATCTTGGCCGAGGAAGGTTTTGAGGTCGACTCCAGTATCTTCCCGGTCTATCACGATCGCTATGGTATTCCGGACGCTCCGACTGACTTGCACTTGCGAGAGACCAAGGCCGGCACGATCTGGGAGTTTCCCGTTTCGGTGCGCAAGATGACGGGAGTCAATCTGCCGATCTCCGGTGGTGGGTATTTCCGGCTCTATCCCTATCGATTCACGGCCCGTTGTCTGCGCCGCGTGAATGAGCGAGAGGATCGCCCGTTCGTGTTCTATGTTCATCCTTGGGAAGTCGATCCGAATCAACCTCGTTTGCCGATTCGCTCGCGGATGTCGCGGACACGTCACTACGTCAATTTGTCGCGTACCGAACGGAAGCTCGACCTGCTTCTCTCGCAGTTCCGTTTCGGCTGATTGCGGGATGTGATCGACGAACACAATCAGCGTCATGCGGCGGCAGATGATGCGGTTTCGTCATCGGCAACCTCGGCGTCCTCTTAAGGTCGGGGACAGTTGCTTTCCGGGCAGGGGAAAGTCTTGCGGGCTCGCTCCGCTTGCGATCTGATTGTTCCGATCCGTTGGTGGGTGAAGGAGCACAGTCCACCTCGCGGAAAGTCGCATCGACTCTAAGGCGTCAACGGAGCATTTTAGTCACTCAACCATCGCATCATGTCATTCGACCGCACCGTGTCGTTCGACAACGCTCGAGGAATCGACGATGTGACGAGAGGGTGGGACGGCCGGACATCGGATCGAATCCAGGATGCCTGGACGTGATCATGATCAGAAAAATGCCGCTATCCGGACGTCCTGAGAAGAGATTCGTTAGGGCAGGCGTTGCCAGCCGATGTAACGACTGGACGTTAATTCCCCGCGCTAGACGTCCGTACCGACGGAAGCCCGACAACCGATACGATTGGCGATATAATGCCGGTTGCTACGGGTTGTACGGTTGTTATTCGGCCAGGCGAGAAGGTTTTCGCAATACGGGTAACTCCGCCGCGGTTTTTGAGCTGCAAGCAAAGTGCCAGGTATGCGCTAGGGTTTCCGTGTCATTCGATGCGTTTGGATCTAGCACGCGTCTTCAGTTCCGCCGGTCACACGAGTATCACTTGGCGCACACCTAATCATTCAAGTCATGGATTGTCGCGGTAGTTCGCGGACGAGTAGCCCCAAATGTTGCATTTCATCGAAATCACAATCTACGTGGTCCTTTCGGCCGCGTTGATTCTGAAAGCAACACAGCGGCCGATTTGGGGTGTGGCGTATTACATGCTCAACTTCTTCGCCCAGCCCAACTATTGGGAATGGGGAAATCCGCTGAATCATCCCGGGATCTTGCGTTGGAGTCTGTACTCGGCGTTGTTCTTGGTCGTAGTCGTTCTCATCCAGCCGTCCAAGATTCGGTTTAAGAGCGATCGTGATATGAGCCGGACGACGCTCTTGTTGATCCTGCTCTTGGCGAACGCGGGGCTGGTTCATGTCGCATTCGCCTACAATCGGACGATCAGCTGGGAAGTTCTCAATTTGCTGCTGAAGTATTCGCTGTTTTATTACCTAACGCTTCAGTGCATTCGATCGCCGCGAGACTTCATTCTCCTGCTCACCTTTTTCGCGCTGGGGCTCGGGTATTGGGGATTTGAGGGCAAGTTCGTTGGAGTGACATTGATCAGCGGTCGTTTGGAGCGTTTTGGCGGGCCAGGTTGTTCTAACTCCAACGAACTAGCGTCGATTACTGCGACGCTGCTGCCCATGATTGGTGGGCTGTTGTTTCTCGTCAAAGGCATGTGGCGGGTGTTCTTGGTGTTTACGACGGCTCTGTCCCTGAACATTCTCATGCTCTGCAATAGTCGCGGCGGGTTTATTGGCCTAATCACCGCCGCGTTTACGCTGCCGATACTGACCACCGGAAAAGTTCGTCGATTAGCAATCAACAGTCTCTTAGCGGGGGCCGTGGCAACGCTTCTGCTAGCGGGCAATCCACAGATCATGTCTCGCTTCATCACAACCTTCTTTGCAGACAGCGAGGCTCGCGGTCAGGCGATGTTGGATGAAATGAACAAGGAGTCGCGCTTGATTTTCTGGGGGGCGGCGACACAGATGTTGATCGACCACCCCCTTGGCAGCGGCGGCAACGGATTCAAGGCAGGCAAAGGGAATCCCTATCTTGCGGCCGCTGGCGTTCCGGACCGTTTTCGCTCCTGTCATCAGGGTTATCTTGAGGAAGCCATGTCGTGGGGAATCCAGGGGCTCTTGCTGCGGTTGGGCTTTCTTGTCTCGGCGGGGCTGGCTGCATTGAAAGCGTCTCGGTTTCGAGCCAGGATAGGAGACACGAACGTGTCGTTTGCCGGCGTCTGTATCTTAGGAGGTTTCTCCGCGATGCTGGTTACGTCTATGTTCGGCGACTTCCTTCAAATGGAATGGGGATTTTGGCTCGTGATTACGGCCGTGGCCTATGCCAAGGTCTACGGAGAGGCTAATTACGGGATCATTCCCGAGACACTTTTCAGTGCTCAAGATGCTGCGAATTCGCAGGCCGCAGCTCCTCAGTTTCCGGCCCCGGCAGGAGTATCGTAAGAGTCTATGTGTGGAATTACCGGCGTTTATAACTTTCGCAGCGCACAACCGGTCGACTCTGGTCTGATCGATCGCATGTGCAAGCGGATCATTCATCGCGGTCCTGACGACCAGGGCATGTACGTGAATGGCCCGCTCGGAATCGGCATGCGCCGGCTGAGCATCATTGACTTGGATACCGGTTCGCAGCCGATCTTCAACGAAGATCGCTCCATTGTTACGGTTTTCAACGGCGAGCTCTACAACTTTCAGGAGCTTCGCCAGGGCTTGATTGAACGCGGGCACCAATTCGCCACGCAGGGCGACACCGAGGTGATCGTGCACCTGTACGAGGAGTACGGGGTCGACTTCGTCAAGCATCTCAACGGCATGTTTGCGATTGCCGTATGGGATATGAAGCGACAGCGACTTGTCGTGGTTCGAGATCGTCTGGGTCAGAAGCCGCTCTACTTCGCCGAGACTCGCGGTGGAATTGTGTTTGGTTCCGAGTTGAAGTGCGTGCTCGAATCGGACGAAATCGAAACGCAGTTGGATCATCAAGCGGTACAGCACTATTTCACACTCGGCTACATTCCGAATCCTTGGACGATCTACCAGCAGGTACGCCATTTGGAACCGGGCGGGCGGTTGGTAATCGAGAACGGCACTTGCCATCGCGATCGCTACTGGGAAATCGATACCCACGTCGATTCCACGCTGGACGTGGAGGAAGCCGCCGAGCAGATGCGGGAGTTGATGGCGGATGCCGTTCGCCTGCGAATGATCAGCGATGTCCCCTTAGGGGCATTCCTAAGCGGCGGTCTCGATTCGAGCATCATCGTCGCTCTCATGGCCCAAGCGAGTTCACAGCCGGTCAAGACGTTTCACATCGACTTCGCCGATCACCAAGAGTACAGCGAGCGGGTTTATGCTCGAGCCGTGGCCGAGCAGTTCGGTACCGATCACCACGAGTTGGTCGTGGAGCCGTCGGCGATCGAGATTCTCGACGACCTGATCGGCTTCTTCGACGAACCATTTGGTGATTCGTCTGCCATTCCGACGTATTACGTTTCAAAGATGACGCGCGAGCACGTCACGGTAGCTCTGGCGGGCGACGGGGGTGACGAGAGCTTCGGTGGCTACGAGCGGTATCAGCGGATCTTGGATCGGCGACCAATGGCGGCGCCGTCGCGGGCCCTACTCGGCGGCGTCGGCCACATGATTCATCAGGTATTGCCTCGCACCGCGCCAGGTCGGCGTTACTTCCGCAGTCTGGGCATGAGCCACCACAAACACTTCATGGTCGCCACGGCGGAAGCCGAGGCGAGAGATCTACTGAGCGCTGAATTCCTGGAGCCGATTTCCGGATTCTCGACGTACGACAGCCTCCGCAACACGATGGATCGCGCAAGCTGTGGAGACCCGTTGACCCCCTACAGCTCATTCGATCTGCATCACTACCTGCCGGACGACATTCTGGTCAAAGTCGACCGCATGAGCATGGCACATTCGCTCGAGCTGCGGGCCCCCATGTTGGACTACCGCGTCGTGGAACTGGCTGCCAAGCTGCCCTATACTCAGAAGATTCAGGGCGCGACGACCAAGTGGCTGCTCAAGAAGCTCTACGCTGACAAGCTGCCGAGCAAGGTTACCGAACAGCGGAAGTGGGGATTCGCCCTGCCGATGGAACATTGGCTACGCAACGAACTGCGGCCCGTACTTGAGGAGGCACTCCACGACCCCGTCGTTGTGGATGCTGGCATTTTCAATATGACCGAAGCGAGGGCCTTGGCTCACGAACATTGGAGCGGAGCACGGGACCGAACATCGCAGCTCTGGAACTACCTTTTCTTTACACGTTGGTGGCAGCAGCATCATTCCCGCCGTTCGACCGCCACTCAATCTTGATTCCTGTTTGCTCCCGAGTCCTTTCGCTCGAATACGCCACACACGTCGTTGCACGAACCCACACTCCACGGTTAAGAACGAACCCCGTTAAGTCTTCTCCATGAATCGAATCAAGCTCACGCATTTGATCTACAGCCTCCAAGCAGGCGGCATGGAGAATGGAGTGGTCAATCTCTGTAACCGACTTGATCCTGAGCTGTTCGACACGTCGATCTGCGTGATGTTTGCGGGTGGCGAATTGGAAGAACGGCTCGATCGCAATCGTGTCAAGCTCTATGAAGTGAAGCGACATTTCGGTAACGACCCAAGCGTTCCTTTGCGCATCGCGCGGCAGTTGCGAAAGCGAGGGGCCGACATCGTTCATTCGCACAACTGGGTGACGTTGGTCGAAGGGGCCGCCGCCTCAAAGTTGGCCGGCGTGAAGAATCTTGTTCACGGCGAACACGGCTACCCGATGGAAGAGCGTCCTCGGAACGTTCGCGTGCAGCGGTTATTGTGGTCCAAGGCCGTGAAGCAGCTCTTATCGGTTTCTGCCGAGCTGGGCGACAACATGGCCCGCTTGACCGGGGTGCCGAGAGACAGCATTGAAGTGATTTCCAACGGCGTCGATATATCGCGATTTGAGCCGCGACCAGACAAGCGTCAGCAGTTACGCGAGCAATTTGGTTTGCCAGCCGAAGGCCTGATGATTGGCATGGTCGCTCGCTTGGTTCCAGTCAAGAATCACGCAGGCGCGATTCGCGCTTTGTCGAAGCTTCGCGCGAGTGGACTCGACGTTCACCTCGCCCTGGCCGGCGACGGAGAGCTGCGCACATCGCTCGAAGAACTTGCCGAAAAGGAAAACGTCGGCTCGAACGTTCATTTCCTCG
>CAYLRE010000181.1:4328-9702 GCA_964385715.1 uncultured Planctomycetaceae bacterium | reverse complement strand
TCATCGTTACCGGAGATGATATTGCGCTGCAGGTCATCATCATCGACACCAATACGATTTTCCTGGGCGCCCTTCTCGATCCGTACGCCAGCACCCAGGTTTTTAAACTCACCCTGGCCGTCAATATCGAGGCCGATGTAGTTGCCAGCCACGATGTTGTTATTGGTGTCGTGGTTGTTGGCGGTGCCAGCAATCAGGATGCCATGGGAATGGTTGCCGGAAATGACGTTGCGCTGAATGTGCTTGTCGTTGATTCCGATGCGGTTCCTTTTCGCGCCGTCGTCGATCTTGATGCCTTCTTCTTGATTGCCAATGTCAGCATAGCCATCGAATGTTAGGCCGATATAGTTGCCGGCAACGATATTGTCGTCCGTCTCGGGCCCGGTGATGTAAATCCCTTGATAAAGATTGCCGGAGATGATATTGCGCTGCGACTCGTCGTCCAGGATCCCGATGTGGTTCCATTTGGCTTTCGCCTCAATTCGGATGCCTTCTTTGTCATTCTCGATTTCGGCAAGGCCGTCTACGTCGGTGCCAATGTAGTTTCCTTGAACGCGGTTGAACGTGGATGAGGAGCCAGTAACGAAAATTCCTGCGTCGCCGTTTCCGGAGACGACATTCCGGCCGACGCCGAGTGGGTCGGGACCGCCGATGAGGTTCTTGGAGCTGTTGTTGATTTCGATACCGGCTCCATCGTTGGCAGCGGCGGCAGTTCCGGCCAGATCGGTGCCGATGTAGTTGCCTTGAATGATGACGCCTGGCTCATAGGTGTCGTTAGCGGTGACCTTGATGCCAGCGCCGTCGAAGTTGTTAATCACCAGACCACGCACGGCGGAGTTGACTGCGTCGATGGTCAATCCAGCTTCGCCGGCGACAGTCGCCGTACCGTCGATCTCAATCGTTCGCGTGGTGGCCGGTTGTGGCTGACCAGTGGCGTCTGGTTGTGTGTGACCAGCGAGGACGACCGCGTCCGTGATGGAAGGCAATCCGGCGGCGGCGACGCTGATCTTGTCCGTAGCGACTCCCTCAATGTCGAACCGGATTTCGGTTGTGCCCGCATCCGTGTTGGTCGCCTCAATCGCGTTTTTCAGCGAGCCCGTGCCAGAATCGCTGTTGGACGTGACCGTCCGCATGTTGTACAGGTAGTCGATCTGGTCGTCGGTCATGACGCCGTCGTAGAAACCCCATTCGTCCAGCTCCCCGTCCCACATCGACCCGAGGCGATATCCGTTGCCATCGACCACGTTTCCTGAGTGAGCGCCAAGCGTGAAATCAAGGTCGGTCACGTTAGCAAGGAATGTCGTACCAACAGGCATCGGCAAGACTTGCTTGCTCCCTCCGTCGACGCTTATCCAGAGCGTTCCGATGTTTCCGCCGGCGTGCTCAACCGGCATGAGTCCGGCCGACACGAAATGCCACTGATTGTCGTTGGCGACCTCCGCGCTCATTGTGATGGGGTTTGGCTTTGAGCCCCCTTCTTGTGGCTCTGCGCCCATGTTCAGCTGAACGTGTCTGTCCCCGTTCAATTGTTCTGTAAGCACAAGTGTCCACTCATCGTCAGAGTAGGAAGGGGTAAAGGGAGCGGGATCTCTCTTACCGGACGCATCGAGTGTCGCTGATTTTGCGGCGAGTACTGCTACGTTACCGGTACCCCAGTATGGGATCCCGATGATTTGGTCGGTGCGAAACCAACCGAATACGGACGCGCCATCACCATCCGCCAGCGAGAACGGGTTTTCATCCAATGCGGGTGGCTCGGCAATCTTAAGATAGACATCCTCGACGTCGAACAATCCCTGGTCGTAGTTGTCGAACAGTCTCGCTCCACCCTGTTTGCCACTGGCCTGGGGCAAGTCCCCAACGGTAGTCATGTGGTAGCCGTTGCCGCTCCAGTCGACTGCATTGTCGGTGGCGCCGTTTTCTGTGAGTCGCCAGCTTGCATTCAAAGGGAACTCGTCTTGGGCTAGGC
This sequence comes from uncultured Planctomycetaceae bacterium, assembly GCA_964385715.1. Classification (GTDB taxonomy): domain Bacteria; phylum Planctomycetota; class Planctomycetia; order Pirellulales; family UBA7805; genus MB-PLM-2. The sequence continues at coordinate 7,733 of CAYLRE010000181.1, read as the reverse complement.
CAGAGTCCATCGATTCGAGAATCGATTGCTGTCGTAGGGCCCATTCCTCGACAGCATGCAGCTTGGAAAACTCCGACGTGCCCGCGCCCGTGCCAGCTGGTGAATGCTGCGTCGCTGTTGCGGTGATGTAATGCCCGATTGATACTTGCGTTGCAAAGGACTCGGTGAATCGCAAGGCTCCCCCGCTATCGGTCGTGACGGTTGCGGATCCTATCCAGACTTCGCCTTGGCCTCCCAGCTCAGGATCTGCCGTGGCGGTTTCATAGAAGTCAATCGTGTACGTTGTGCCTGCTTCACTGTAGAGATGCCCGGCGACGACGGTTGTTCCGTCAGTGCTGTGAGCGGCTGTGACAATCGGCGTGTCCTGTAGGCCATTGGCGCCAACGTCCAGGTCCATAGGGTCGTTCTGGTCGACGCCATCGGCGCCTAGGTCAATTCCCAGGCCCACATTGGCGTAGATAGAATTGCCGCGAATCGCGTTTTCTTCGCCGGACTGCACGTACACACCATCCGCCCCGTTGTCGGCAATCACGTTGACCAGGCCGGCAGCAGAGGTGGCCTCTGAGTGCATGCCGACGAGCACATCGTCACTAGCTGTGATGTGAATGCCGTGACTGGCGTTACCGACGCTGTTCGCCGTACCGTCCGTCTCGGTGCCAATGTAGTTGCCTTGAAGCACAACGTGGTCGGCACCTGTGACCAGAATCCCTTCCGCATCGAAGTCATTAATGGCAAAGCCGCGGACGGCGACGTCGGCGGAGGCGATCATGATGCCCGGTTTGCCAGCAGGGCCGCCTGCGAGTTCGATCCAGCGATCGCCCGTTGTGCTCTGCGGCTGACCGAAGAAGTCCGGCTGCGTGTGGGCGTTGATCACGACGGAGTTCGTGATTTCGATCTCTTCGCCGTCAGAGGTAATGTTGATGGTGTGCGAGCCGGCTCCTTCGATGTCAAAACGAATTTCGCTGACGTCGTTCGTCGTGTTGCTTTGGTCAATGTAATCGGCGAGCGAGCCGGCTCCGGAGGCGGCCGAGCTGGTCACCGTCTTCATCTCATGGAGATAGGTGATGTCTTCCTGCGTCAGCATGCCATCGACCACGCCCCATTCGTCAAGGTCGCCGATCCAGCGTGACTTGACGTTATTGGTCGGGTCATGAGGGTTGGCGGTAGGCGTGGTTCCACTGTGGGCACCCAGAGAAAACGCGGCCGTGTCCGCGGGGGTAAGAGGTCGATCCGCTTGGGCGGGGCTGTACGTGATGTTCCCGCCGTCGACGCTGATCCAGGTGCGCCCAGGTGAGCCGTACGTTCCCTCGACCGTCGGATCGTAGCCGGCGGCGATGAAGTGCCAGTTGCCGTCCAAGATGTCCCCAACGCCAACGACCATCGCCTGATGGTACGAGCTGCCTCCCGTCGGTGATTCTGTGCGATGGCCGAAGGCGATCATACCAGCGTCCTGCTGAAACTCCATGGCAGCGAGGTACCACTCGCTATTCGCATCGGCCATGGAAGTGTCGCCAGTCTTGGCTGCGATGATCCGAGGGACATTCATCTGGTCGTCGCCGGTGGCGAGTGACCCATCCCAGCGAAACCAACCGAAGATGGTGTTTTCATCCTGCAAGAGCGAGAACTCGTCGACGTGATCGATTTCAAAGCGGGCGACGTCTGACGCAGTGTTATCGGATGCAAACCGCCTCGCGCCACCTTGTTCCCCTGTAGCGCTATCGACGCTGCCGAACTCAGTCAGGTCGTTTCCGGCCTCCGTCCAGTCCGTCGCGCCGTTGGATATCTCCGTCAGTCGCCAGTTGGCGAATAGTTCAAACTCGCCGTCGACTAGGCCGGTCGTGAGATTCTCGCCGCTTGCCCCAAGTTCCTGCACTCCACCGAGCTCGCCGCCAAGGGATTGCAGTTCTCCGCCAGTTTCCGTTTCCGCTTCGGTCGGTCCCAGGAAGTCGCTCTGTGGGACCACCAGCGTGCTGTTTGCCCACACGGAGGTGCTGAAGCTGTTCTGGACTGGATCGTTGGCGTAGTACGATTCGCCCGTCGCTTCGTCGACTTCAACGGTCCACTTGTAGGCCCACTCTTGCCAGTACAGTTCTTCGGCTGTGAGTGCCGTGGACGTATCGGTCGCTTCGAGTCCGCTGGTCGCGAGGTCTGCCGTGAGCATTTGCCTCGCTTCGAGCGACTCGTAAGCGAGTTTCTGTCCGCGGAGCGAGCGGTCGGGCGTGCGGTTTTTCTTTCGCTTGACCCTGCGAAAGCCGAGTTTGGCAAGTGTGTTGTCCCAAGAGTGGATCGGTAAACGCACAGCGGTGCCCTCTGTAGATCAGGGTGTCGTTCTTTGGCGGCCGGTGCGGTCTGATTGCCGTCCGCATGCGTGCGTTGTCGGAGCAGCGCAGCGGGTGGTCTGCTGTGAGGTGCCTATGCCTCCTGCGTGATGCAGAGTGAAGGCCCTGATCAAACCGCCTTTAATGATCAAGGTATCAATGTGAAATGTCAGATCAAGAGAAAAGTTGAAAAATGGCGGTAGACCGCACTGAAGCTGCGTAGTGGCCGCAATGGGCCGGGGGGCGACATGGTGTAGCGAGGCAGGGTGTGAGCCCCGGGGTCGGTCTCTGACAATAAAAGGTGAGGATCGCGGTAACGGGAAGCCGCAAAAAAGCCCCACCGGCGAGCGTGACTCGCCGATGGGGCCTTGGGGTAACTGTCGCAAAGGAATGGCGACGCTTAGTCGTCATCCTCGATCGTGGCGACGACGGAATCCTCGGCCACGTCCGTGAATCCGCCACTGACACTGAGGATGTTCATCGCGAACGTTTCATCCTCTTCAGCAACGGTGTCATCGCCGATTTCCAAAGAGCCGGTGGCTCCAACCGTCGGGACGGTCTGACCCGCCAAGAAGGTTAGCGTTCCACTGACGCCTTGATAGTCGATCCAAGTCGGATAGCTACCGGCAGTGGCCGGGTTGTCACCCATGCCGTCCGTTTCAAACACGACCGTCACATCATGACCGACCGCGTGGGCCAGCGTGAATGTGAAGTCGGCCGTATCCGACGAGTCTTCGACGATGGCTGACGACGGTCCGGTCAACAGGACTTCGGCATCATCAGTGATGGTAGCCGTAGCCTCGTCGGTACCGATGGTAGCACCGGTGGCCGTTTCAATTTCAAACTTAAAGGTTTCATCGCCTTCGTACGTGGCGTCTTCACCAACGGCGATTTCTAGAGCACTCTTGCCCGGAATATATTCCGGAGTGGTGTTACCAGCTAGGAAGGTGATGTTGTTGAGGCTGATGCCTTGGAAGTCGATGTCGCTACCATTGGTGCCTTCGGTGGCAGTGATGCCGTGCGTCTGGCCCGTGACAACGACGGTGTGACCGACCTTTTGCGTCAGCTCGAAGGTGAAGTCAGCCGT
>CAYLRE010000181.1:0-4228 GCA_964385715.1 uncultured Planctomycetaceae bacterium | reverse complement strand
TGACAACGACGGTGTGACCGACCTTTTGCGTCAGCTCGAAGGTGAAGTCAGCCGTATCGCCGGTGCTCTCGTGCACCTTCGCCGACGGACCCGTCACAGAGACTTCTGTCGCGTCAGTGATGGTAGCCGTAGCCTCGTCGGTACCGATGGTAGCACCGGTGGCCGTTTCAATTTCAAACTTAAAGGTTTCATCGCCTTCGTACGTGGCGTCTTCACCAACGGCGATTTCTAGAGCACTCTTGCCCGGAATATATTCCGGAGTGGTGTTACCAGCTAGGAAGGTGATGTTGTTGAGGCTGATGCCTTGGAAGTCGATGTCGCTACCATTGGTGCCTTCGGTGGCAGTGATGCCGTGCGTCTGGCCCGTGACAACGACGGTGTGACCGACCTTTTGCGTCAGCTCGAAGGTGAAGTCAGCCGTGTCACCGGTGCTTTCGTGTACCTTCGACGACGGGCCGGTCACGGAGACTTCTGTCTCATCGGTGATCGTTGCCGTGGCGTCGGTACCGATCGTAGCCGGGCCGCTCACGATGCTAGTGACTTCCATCTTGAAGGTCTCTTCGCCTTCGTACGTGGAGTCTTCGCCGACCTCTAGATCAACCGATGCACCGAGCGTCGAAATCGTTTGGCCAGCCAGGAATGTTAGTGTGGCGCTGATGCCTTGGTAGTCGGACCAGGTCGGGTAACTACCCGCCGTGGCGGAGATGTCACTCGTTTCGACGACCACGACGATGTCGGTATTTTCGGTCTTGGAAAGCTCAATGCTGAACTCAGCCTTGTCGCCAGTGCTCTCGTGGACTGCCGCCGACGGTCCGGTGACGTCAACGACGGCTGTGAGAAGTTTCTTCTCTTCGAGCTGTTCCATGTGCAGTGAAGCGTTACGGCTTGGCTGCATCGCGCGACCCGTGTCGCGACGTTTCCACTTGCGCAGACCGAGCTTTCGAAAAGTGTCGGTCCATGAATCAATCGAGCGTCTCATAAAGTCCTGCCTCCAGGTGATTGCAGTAAGAGTTTGCCCTTACGAAGGATTCCAAATGCCCTAATTCAAGAATCTGCCCACAAGAAAGCTGGCGAGATGTCCCAGGCGGTGAGGGCTGCCAGTCACCGCTTGGTTGCTTCGTTGATACCATGGTCGGCAAAGCTGTCAATCATTGGAGAGCCTGTTTTATTGCGGAGTGCTGTCAAGCTAGGACGCCTGCGAGAAGTGGAGTTTGAGTGCGCCCGGCCGCAATAGCAAAAACGCCGCGAATAACGCGAATGAAAGGTTTCTTAGTAGCGATGCTTTGGTAGCAAAAAGATTGCAAGAAAATATCGCGCCGCTTTGCACCTTGATTGGTCCGATGAAACGCGCGTCGACGCGATCGAGCAGTCCATGTGGGGGGCCGCCTGTGTGTGTAACCCATTGCGTTCTATGGCCTAATGAAAAAATGTTGCGTGTCGGTCGCGCGTTCTCCCGTGGTATCGGTCCAGTTGGTTGCGCTGACAGTAACTAGGTAAGCCGGGCACGCGAGGTGGTCCATGAGGCCTTCACGGCACGTCGACTGATCGGTTGTAAGTCGTTGTCAGGACGTTGGATGTGATTGCGTGTTGCCGCAAGTCTTGAGCGGCTACAGCGAGGCCAGAGGTTCGGCATTGGTTGACGTATCAATGGTCTCCTGTGTTGTTCGTGGACCGCGATCAACGTGCGAGTGGTCCATCGCGACGGCACATTGCCGTCGCGCGCGGCCAGGGCCGGTGTAAGGGCGGGAGAAGGACGCAAAATACCCCTGCAACAAAGGCGTTTAATACGGAACGCCGGGTTCAACTTGCAGTGTTCCGAGTTTGGCCGCAGAAAGTATGCGTACCATTTCGGGCAACCAAGCTAAGGTGCGATGTCCTCAATGGTCGCGACCATTGTGTCGTTTGGGACAACGGTAAAGGCGACCGGGGTGCTCGTGAATATTCATGGAGAATGTCCGATTGCCGTGGCTGCCATCTGAATCCGTTTCAACCTCGATTGCCCTGTCATGCTGGTGGTAGGACGGACGTCGAGTGGATGGCTACGAACGTGATTTTGCACACCGAAGCCTGGGTAGTCGACCGGATTAGGGTCGCTGCCCTCGGTCTCGCTGAAGGCATTGGTTTCGGCTGTGATATAGACACGGACATCGTGCCAGGGTCGAGTCTTGCAAAACGGAATAACCCGGACACGAGATCTAACAGTCAGTCAGTCCTAAATTCAGGAAAGTACCCGAAGGTAAGAATATTTGGGGCGGCGTCGCCGAAGAAGTGTTGTGGTGGCCATTGGTGAAGTGGGATTTCCGATCGCGCCATGCGCGTTCGCGCATTTCGATGTGGTCGATGGGCCGCGAGACGTTCCCCGCCTTTTGTTGGCATTTAACTGCTTGCATAAAAAGTGCAAAAAATGCATCGCTTGCTAATTGACTTATCTTGCGGCAGCGGTGTAGTAATGAAGGAACGTCGCATGATGAACATGCCACGGCGCGAATAGAAAGTTAGATCGGCTTGGGGATCTGGGATCGCGCAACCCATTGTGTATAAGGCATTAAGGGCGAACACACTGCGCCGTTCGTGGACTGTTGACTGCGCCTTGTGGGCCGTTTGACCCTAGCAACTGGCGAGTTAACGCCGCATGGACGGCAGTTCATGTTGGGTTTTAACCACTGCTTTGGGCGTAATGTAAGGCAGGGCATGGACTTGAGGCTGCGGGTGGCCGCGAAATGAAGGAGGAGTACGAGGGTTGAGTCGTGGCGACCACAAACGTCGTCGCCAAGAATAATGGATCTTGCGAGTGGACCGATGATCGCAAGTCATCGGTCCAGGGGTTAAGAGGCAACGGGTCAGGGGTTTGGCAAGACGAGGGGCGTGAACGACGCGTGGGTCGTATGACAGAACAACCGGCAAATGTACACATCATTTTGAACGTCGAGAAACTGCTCGCTGAAGCAGAGTCGATCGATGACGTAAAGGAGGCCAGAAACCGCACTCAGGCCTTAAGGGTGTATGTTCAAAAGGCGCGTTTGGGTCGGAAAATGGAAGTCCAGGTAGCCGTTCTTCGGGTTCGAGCGGAGCGGAAGCTGGGTAAGGTATTGCGGGCACTACCGCTTGCCAAAGCTGCCAAGGGAAATCAATACACGGGGCGCGTGGAGCGGGATGAGGCGGGAGATGAGACGGGAGAAAAGCCGCTGTTCTTGAGGGATCTGGGCATTACACCGGCGGACTCATCTCGAGCGCAGCGAGTCGCTAGCCTGCCGGAGGAGGTGTTCGAGAAATATGTGGCTGCCCAGGCTCAGACCGGAAAGGCGCCCACTATCTCCGCCGTACTTCGGCTCGTTCGGCAGCGAGCGGATGAAGCAAAATCGACGGCCAGTTCCCCATCCGATCTATCGACCGGTGCCGTGGCGTCTGAGACGGCGACGATCAATCAACTGGTGGGGGCCAAGCAGTTTCATTCGATTTGTGCATTCCCTCCGTGGCCAGAATCGGATACGGCGGACTCTGCCGTCGTTCGGCGGGTTTCGGAGGAATTGCAGCAATTGCCGGTTGGGTCACTTGCGAACGAGGCTGCTCACCTGCATCTTCATACGCGGAACGTCTATCTCCGCGATGCGATCCAGATCATGGAGGCCTGGGGATTCCGATATGCTTCGACGCTGGTGCTGCAAACCAAGTCGTGCGAGCAGGGACCCTTTTGGCAAGAAAAACATCATCTGCTGCTGTTGGGCATTCGCGGTGGCCTGCAATTCCTAGACAAGAGTTGGCCTAGCTTCGTGGAGCTAGAGGAAGATGTCGGTGCCTGTTTTCCGCGAGAGCTGCGGAGGCTCATCGAGCAGGTTAGTCCCGGCCCGTATTTGGAGCTGTTCTGTAAGAATGGGCAGCCGACTCGAGGATGGACGAAATGTCAGTGAGCGATGGGCAGCTGGGGGAATCTTTAGATATGCATGGCCTTTCGTGGGCGAGCGTGAGGACCAGTGGCTGTGATGTCTTGAACGGAGGAAAATTCTTCGTCGAGGTAGACGCGAATTGATTTCATGCATTGTTGCCACTGGCGAAGGCTACGGTCTGCGGGTGCTGGAGACGCTTGATTTTTCGATCAGGCCAGGGGTGATCAAGATTGAACACAAACAGCTTAGCAAATTTGACCGAAGGGCGTGTCTGACGCTGCTCGAGCAGCAGGGCTATCTCGTGTCGGTAGAACAAGATGGCTTTTTCGCGATTGGTTGAGAGA
>CAYLRE010000180.1:0-9729 GCA_964385715.1 uncultured Planctomycetaceae bacterium | reverse complement strand
TAGGATCGATTGGCCGCTGCGCGGAGCTCCGTTTGAGAGAGGCTTCTCCGATGTGCTTGGTATCCTTGTCGGCGCCGCCTTCGCGGTTGCCGTCGTCGGCGGAGAAAGAGCTGGTGCCGAGTGTCAGCAAGAGTATCGCAAGGCCGATTCCAACGGTGGCGAGGGGGCGTGTTCTGAGCATCTTCTCTTGATTTCCTCGAAAGTCGGGCGTGAGTCGGTTGCGTCAGCGGGCTCTTCGCAAAGCTCCAAACGCAGTCTCTGTTCGCTTGTTTGGACGCAGCTCGGCGGTGATTCGTTCCATCTTTCTTGCGCTATTCTCTTCGGCTCTCCTCAGAATAGCGGACGTGCAAGAAAAACAATAACGGAAGTCTCTGGTCAGACGCGTACGCTTCCCGCTGCCATGCTCCTGGCTAGGCTTGTCTGCTGTGACCAATGCAGGGCGATTCTAGCTTTGCTATCCCGCCAGCACTCTCCATGTTGTAGCGCTGGTCGCAGGATTAATATGGAAGAATCGCGGTCTGGCGCCATGGGCTGGGCAGGCTAAGGGCTGCTGTGGGTGTTGAATAAAATGGCAACACAGGATTTTGTTGTGTTTACTTAGCGCTTGGAGAGTGAGGTATTCAAGTCCGTCGCGGAGCCAAGCTGGGTAAAACATGCTTCAGTCACGTATTTTAGGCGGTTTCTGGCTGGTTGAGGTGTCGTTGTAGTGCCATCGAGGGGGTGGCGATTGGCGGCGACTGCGTATTCCGGGTGACCGTCATAAATGTCGGAATATTTCTTGACACAGGCGCCCGTATGCTTAAACTAGGGGTTGTTTCACAGATAGGCCCGCTAGGCTGATTGTCGCGAAAGCGGTCTCGTTTCCGGTTGTGGGTAAATCTGTCTTTTTTGGCGGTCTAAACTGTCGGGTATCGTCGGGGATGACGCACCGAGAGCCGTCGAATAAGAGGATGCGATCGGTGAGACGCCAGAGACTGAATGACTATTTTTGGTGCAATACTAATTACTACTTCTATGTTTGATTCTGGGAGATGAACGAATGAGGAGCTTCAAGTTTTTGTCGACGTTCACCGCGATCTGTTTGATCGCCTCGATGGCGCAGGCTGGTCCAATCGCCATCACGAACGGTGACCTCGACGCAGTGCCTTTTGGTTTTAGCCAAGGGCTTCCTGCCGGCTGGTCGTCCACCGGTGCTTCGTGGTTTGGAAATCCCGGTGGTTGTGACACCGGTTCGGGTTGCTTCTATGCAGCCGGTAACGGTTTCCCCGGCCCTGGTGGTGGTAACCTCTTCCAAGACGTTACGACGGCGGTTTCGAGCGCCTTCGGTGGTTTGACCACGGGTGCTCAATACGAAGTCACATCGACGATGTACATCAAGGTTGCTTCTGGCGATGCCACGATGGGCCTCCGTCAGCTCAGCCCGACCGGACCCTTTGGTACCACAATCGCGCAGAACAAGCCGACCGTTTTTGTCGGTGGTACGTATGAAGAGTGGACTCACACGCAGACCTTCACGTATGCCGGTGGTAGCCTCTACCTCGACACTCGTTGGTCCGGTAACTTCGATGTTGTCGTCGATACGTTCTCGATGATCACCGGTCAGCCTTCCAGCTGTGCCATTGGTGATGCCGACTGCGATGGTTATGTCTCGAACCTTGAGGATATCCAAGCGGCGTTCACGAACTTCACCGGTCCTGGTACCACCAACTGGACCACGCCGAAGGCGCGTATCCAGGGTGACGTTCACGGTGACGGCACCGGTGCCACGACGACCCTCGATCCGCATGACGAGGACGTCGACAACTTGGACATCCAAACGATGTTCACGAACTTCAACCCGGCCCCGGATGCTTCGGGCGATGTGGAAGGTGCCTCTGGCGATCTCGATCCGGCAATTCCGGATCTGATCTACGATGCCGGCACGGGTGAAGTTGTGATCGACTGGGAAGGTAACACGCTGATCTCGTACGTTCTGAAGAACGGAACGAACAGCTTCATTCCTGGTAATCACAACACGATCCTGCTCGGTTCGTTCCCGACGGCCACGAGCAACGAGTTGTCGGAATCGACCTCGTTTGCTGAGCCGGGCGTGACGACTCGTAGCATGGGCTTCGTATTCCCGACCGGTCTGGACCTGACGGGACTGCAAAGCCTGTTGACGGTCAACTCGATCATCCTGAGCTTGGGTGGTCCGCAGATTCCGTTCGACCTCGTTGTCGTCGGTGGTGGACCTCCGGTTCCGGAGCCCGCCAGCTTCGCCATGCTTGGCCTCGGCCTCCTCGGCCTCGGCGTGCTTGGCTACCGCAAGGTGCGTAAGTAACGCAAGGCGACCGCTAAGGTCAACTTGATATAGATAATCCAACGGGTGCATCGCTTAGCGGTGCACCCGTTTTTTCGTGCGCGTGTCGAGGCGCGACGGCCGGCGCCGTGGTTCGCTATGGGCCAGGAATTGCGTGCGGGATATGGGTGTGCTTGCCCACACTTTGCCAGACAAAAGTCTTGACAGTCCCTGCGGCGGGGTTACAGTGAAGGGCGCGTCGGTGGAGTTGTCGTAATCGTACGGCGCGTTGACGAAAAACGAAGGGAAGTGCCAGCGATCTAGAAGCTGCCGGAATCCCACGGGTGTCGCGCGTGTTACGGCATCTCACGGTGGGGAGTCCAGGCGGCTTTTTTCGTGCGCTGGCTTTCGTGTCATGTTTGCGCATGAGGGAATTGTCATGTTTGGTTGCAGGCGCGTGTTCGGGGGTGTGGTCGTCGTGATGCTGTTTGCGGGGTTCGCGGCGAGCGATGCCCTAGGCGTACACATCTCAACGTCGCGAGACGTCGCGGGCTTCCGTACGCCACTCGGGAACGAAGGCTATCTTGCCCACACGGTGAATCCATCCGTCGGCCATTTTGGGGAGGAGTGGACCGGCTGGGTCGACGTGCGACATCCGTCACTGGCCGGTGCCAATGACACCGATTTTGGCTATGACCGAAGCGACCGCAGTTATTCGGCCCGTTCAAATGTCCTTACCGATGGCAATGGCGCGGTGGCCGCGCCGAACCGGGTTCAAGATTTCCATTACGCGAACAAGGCGTATATGCTGCAAGCTGGCATCTCGGTGATTGAGTCGGGCGTGCGGAATATTACTTCGGGTGCGGGCGGGGCGCCGGCATTTACGTTCCCGCTGAGTCATGGTCTCGGTGCGGGGCAGGCGGGACAGCCGGCTGAGGAGCAGGCACTGATGGGAATGAACGGTGCCGCGCCGACGATTGAGACCTATTATGCTGGCACTCCAGGAGGTGGTGGCAATTCCTTGTTTAGTGGAGCGTTTGGGGAGACCTTCAACCCGTCGCTGATCGGTGGCGGGAACAATGAAGCCATTTTTATGGCCGATACACCGGCGCCGCGTCCCGATACTTGGGCACACGAGTTGTATCACTTCGTCGGGGATGGTCAGGCAGTGCATTCGCCGCAGGGCGCGGACCCAGCTCATTCCAGCGATGCGAATAACCTGATCGGTTCAGGGGGGATTCGTCAAATTCCCGTCAATGTCAGCGAAGTTGGTCCGCAGATGTCCGGTACCGTTGGCGGCAAGGATCAGATCACGGCCGCGCAAGTGGATCGTCTATTCAATAATGCGGGCGCCGCACCCTATCTGCAGGCGAGTGACAATGGTGGTGCCGCAGGGGATCGCGTCGATTGGGACTTCGTTGTTGATCACGCTCAGTTCGATAACGACCACGACGGAAACAACGGCACCGCCGACGTGAGCTTTGGGGTGGAGGGGATCAATGGCGCCGATAACCATGTCGGTGTTGAGTCGATGTTCTGGGGGATTCAACCGACGTTTGCCTCAAGTCAGGTGGGCAAAGACAAAACGGGGCTCGAACAGTTCGCCGCGACGCCTGATTTCGGCGGCGACTCTTTCTTGACGGTTGATGTCTTCTCGCTTGGTCTGCGGTACTCCGATTCCGATGTGAATGACGCAGGAGGGCTGTCGCTTCGTGAGAACTCGCTCGACTACAACCTCTTCTTCCAGCTCGAAGGGGGTGGGATTGTTCAGGGGATTGCCCACAAGGTGTTCATCGGAGGTTGGACAGCGACCAGTTTCGCCGATAATTACCTGGCTCGATGGGTGTCACCTGGCCCTGCGACCGGAGTCTATGTGTTCGCGCTGACGGATGACGGTCACGACGGAGTCACGCAGATCGACGCGATCATAGCGTCTAGTCTCGCGGTGCCGGAGCCGGGCGCCATTGTTATTGCGGTTCTGGGACTTGCTGGCCTAATGGCATTTAGTTGGCGTGCGGGACGCATGAGCCGTGCATGAGGCTCGGTGGTCATGACGGCAGCCGTGGACGAGGTGTGCTCTGTTTCTTAGCCCATTCCGGGATCGTCTGCTGAGGGACCGTACATGCCCGGTACTTCGATTCCGTTCACGCGAAGGTAAACGCACAGGTGCGCGCGGTGATGGATTGAGTGGTTGAGCACCCAGATGCGAATCACCGCCATTCTTGGCATGGTCATCAAGGTTTGGCCACCTTGTAGCAGTGACCATGGCCCCTGCAATGTTGCGTCGTCGACTGTTTCTAGAATGCCAAGTGCCTGGCCAACGTTCTTGTCAAAGAGTTCCAGGATGGCGGCCGTAGTTGTTTCACTGGGCGACTGATACGGCTCGCCATCGACAGGGGCAACGTCGAGCGAGTCGCTTTGCATGATGTCGACCCAGCTGGGAATGTCGGCCAGGTGATTGGCAACCGCGCCGATCGTGAGCGATTTGTCGTGGATCTTCCAGTCGAGTTTGTCATTTGGGATTCGTTCCAGAATCTTGCGAGTGTTGGCCATTTCCGTTTCGAATTCTGGCAGCATGGCTTGGCCGATGGTCATCATGGCTTCTCCTTGGCTGGTGTTTGGTTTCGCTGATTGAAGGCCGTGCGAATTGAATGTCAGACGCGAAGGGGCAGCTAGCTAGTCCAGCGCGGCCCGTTTGTTGGCTTATTCCGCCGGCAGAAAATTCTTTCATTCTTTGCTGGACAGCGATACGATACACGTGTATAGTACATGCGTGATCGGCAGTAAAGACCGGTTTCTGTAGGTGATTTTGGCGATCTAGTTCGGCTGTTGCCCTACCTTTGTGCCTGGAACGGGCTAGCTAGCTTGACGGCGAAATTTGTTTCCCTGTGAGGACGGAGCGGTCGCGCATGCGCCAATCGCGACTGCGATGTTTAGTAGCGATCGCTACTGTGATGTTTAGTGGCGGCTGTGCTTGATAGCGGTTCCATACAAGATCTATGCCAGACGAAATCCTAGAACAACTCGCCGGAGTGCTGCGGAGGGCTGAGCAGGCCAGTTCCGTGGCTGCGGCCAGGGATCTGCCGCCGATCGTGAGCAGCGGTTGTGGGGCGATCGATCGTTTGTTGCCTGCTGGCGGATTGCCTCGTGGGGCATTGGTTGAGTGGCTAGCCGCTCCAGCGGGTGGAGCGGGCGTGTTGGCGCTCCGCGCGGCGCGTCAGGCGGCCATGGGAGAAGCCGGTTCAAAGGGGCGAGCGATCGTGGTGGTTGAGCGTCACAGAGAGCAGGGCCCCCGTAGGCAAAAGGGTCAGTCAGCGGCGATGTCACCTCGCTTCTATCCACCGACGGCGGCGGCTTGGGGCATCGACCTGTCGCGGCTCGTGTTGGTGCGAGTGGCGAGTCAGAGCGACGAAATGTGGGCCTTGGATCAAGTGGCCCGTTGCGATGCCGTGGCGGCTTGGTTGTGGTGGGGCGAGCAGCTGGAGGGTCGTCACTTTCGCCGCTTGCAACTGGCGGCCGAAACGAGCGGATCGTTGGGGCTGTTGGTGCGGCCACTGGAAATGCAGAGCCAGCCCTCCTGGGCAGAAGTTCGCTTCGTGGTCGAGTCGCAAGGAGAAGACCCCGCGGCGGCCGAGGTGAAGCGGATGGGGCAATTGGAGCGAGGTGGACAGCATGAATCGATGGGGCGACGAGTGAGCGTGCGGCTGTTGCGGGCGCGGCGTGGAGGAAGTCAGGGAATTGTGAATTTGGAGATCGACGATGCGACGCACACCCTATGCGAAACGAAGTGTAGCAGTATGGTTGCCCCACTGGCCCATTCAACGGCTGTTTCGAGACAAGCCGGAGCTTAGAGGCCGCTGCGTTGTCTTGTACGAATCGGTGCGGGGCGGGCGACGGGTGTCGGCGGTTTCTAGTCGGGCCGCGGAACGAGGCGTCCGGCTCGACATGCCTGTCGCTGAGGCGACGTCGCTCATCAACCGCCGGCAGCTTTATGTCGCCCAGCACGATTTCGTAGCCGATCGAGAAGCACTCGAAATGCTGGCCGGGTGGTGCGAACAATTCAGCCCACAAGTCGCCCTCGACGCCGAAGATCGCCCGGGAGGCCTGCTGCTTGATGTGACCGGTCTGGGGCCTCTGTTCGGTGGTGAAGGAGCCATGCTTCGCCAGATCGTGCGAGCATTTAGTCGCGAAGGCTGGTGCGTTCGCGTGGCCATGGCCGACACCGCGGGGGCCGCCTGGGCAGTGGCTCATTTTGCTGAAAGACCGCGAGCGGCGCAGCGGAGCATTCGTGATTCAAGCAGGCGTCGGTGGGAAGTTCCCCAGGTAGTGCCGGCGGGTGAGACGGTGTCCGCCTTGATGTCGCTACCTTGTGCCGCTTTGCGAATTTCCGAGGCGACGATAGAACGCCTGGCTAGCTTGGGAGTGACCACCATTGGGCAAGTCACGCGGCTGCCGCGAGCCGGGCTGTCGAGCCGCTTCGACGAAGAGTTGTTGCGGCGGCTGGACCAGGCCACGGGGCGTCGCGACGAGGTGATTCGCGCAGAGCACGTGCCGGAGGCCTTGATTACGGAACAAGGCTTGGAGTGTTCGACCGATTCTCGGGAGGCGGTGGAGCACGTTTGGAGGCAACTGGTCGACCAGCTGTGTGAGGAACTGCTGAAGCGGGGAGAAGGGGCGCTTCGCTTGGAGTGTTCTCTAGAGTTGGACGATGGGCAGACGCTGTCGATGTCGGTCGGAACGTACCGTCCGGTGGCCGCGTCACGACACTTGAAGGATCTGCTCGAGCTGCAGTGGGAGCGGCTGCTGCTTTGCGAGGCGGTCTGGAAGGTGAGCGTTTCCGCCAGCGTGACCGCGCGACTGGAACGCCGACAGCAGGCGCTGTTTGCTGACGCCGTGGCCGATGGTGGTTTGTCCGACGGTCCGCAGCGAGAGGCACTTTCAGTCCTAGTCGATCGGCTGAGCAGTCGCTTGGGACGCGAAGGCGTGTTGACCGTTTCGCTAACTGGCGATGCGGTGCCGGAGTATGGGTTTCGCACTCGCCCTGTTGCTGATCGCGGAATGCGGCGGGCCTCGCCCAAGAAGTCTGCTGCTGCCACTCGCAGTAATACTCCTGCGGAAGAAACGGGTGCCGCCGGCGAATCGACGTTGCGCACTCGACGTGGGCCGCGGCCGCTATGGGTTGAACGGCGACCGCAACGGATTGCCGTTGTGGCGGCGATGGTTGTTGGAGAGACGGGACCGGAGGGACCGCCGGCTCGCTTTCGCATTGCAAATACCGATCACGTGGTGGGGCGATGTTGGGGGCCGGAACGAATTGAAACAGGGTGGTGGCGCGGGGCCTCGGTGCGTCGCGATTATTACCGCGTGGAGACGACTGCCGGGCTGCGGTTCTGGTTGTTCCGTTGTCGTCGCCAAGGAGAGTGGTTTCTGCACGGGATGTTTGATTGAAAGTGAATCAAGAGAAGGGGGATTCGTCGTTGTCGGAGACTTTAGCCGTGTCATATGCTGAATTGCATTGCAAAACAAACTTCTCCTTTTTAGAGGGAGCGTCGCATCCGAGCGAGTTGGTCGAGCGGGCCGCGGAGCTTGGTTACAACTCGCTCGCCATTACGGATCGTAATAGCGTGGCGGGAGTGGTCCGTGCCCATGCCGCGGCCAAGCCGCTGGGGCTCAAGCTGCTGATCGGTGCGGAAATTACGCCGCACGACGCGCCGCCGGTGGTTCTTCTGGCTACCGATCGGGCTGCCTACGGCCGACTGGCTCGCTTGATTACGCGTGGTCGACGGGCCGCCGAAAAAGGGGAATGTCATCTCTCGCTCGACGATGTGGCCGAGTATGCCGAAGGGCTTGTTGCGGCCGTTGTTCCCAAGCACGCGGCAGCAGGACGCGCGGGTATGCCGGGTGCGGATGAAGGGGCCTGTGCCAGTGATCTGTCGAAAGTCGAGTTCGTGCAGTCGCTAAGGACTTACCGCGAGATCTTTTCGCAGCGATGTTACCTGTTGGCCGAAGTGCATCATGGTCCGGACGACACGCGGCAGTTGGTCCAGCTAGGAGCGATCGCTCGTCAGGCGGAAGTTTTGCCGGTGGCGGCCGGGGGAGTTCATTTTCATGTGCCGCAGCGGCGTGCGCTCTGCGATGTGTTGACAGCGACGCGGCTTGGCATGACCGTCGACGAGGCCCGCGACCGATTGTTTGCCAATGCCGAGCGATACTTGAAGCCGGTCGACGAGCTGCATTCGCTGTTTCGCGAAATGCCGGGGGCGATGGCGCGAACCGTTGAGATAGCCGAGCAATGCACCTTCTCACTCGACCAGTTGCGGTACGAATATCCTGAGGAGTTGGTGCCGGCTGGAACGAAGGCGATCGACTTCTTGACCGAGTTGACCTGGCAGGGGGCTTGTCGGCGTTATCCAGATGGGCTGCCGGAAAAGGCGGCGGCCCTGTTGCGGCACGAGCTCGAGCTGATTCGCGAGCTCAAGTACGAGGCCTACTTTCTCACGGTCTGGGATCTGGTTCGGTTCGCCCGCCGCCGTGGCATTTTGTGTCAGGGACGTGGTTCGGCGGCCAATTCGGCGGTCTGTTATTGCTTGGGCGTGACGTCGGTCGACCCGGCTCAGATGGATCTGCTGTTTGAGCGTTTCGTTAGTCGCGAACGGGGCGAGGCCCCTGACATCGACGTCGATTTCGAGCACGAACGCCGTGAAGAGGTGCTGCAGTACATCTACGAAAAGTACGGTCGCGAGCGGGTTGGCATGACGGCCGAGGTGATCACCTATCGCACGCGGTCGGCAATTCGCGATGTGGGAAAAGCTTTGGGACTGTCGGTTGATCGTGTCGACGCGCTTTCTCGCAGTATTGAAGTGCGAGGCGATCCTCAGTTTGAAACGCGATTTGCCGAGGCGGGGCTCGATCCGGATTCGGAGGTCGCTCAGCGGTTGATTCCGTTGGTCAAAGAACTACGTGGTTTTCCGCGACACTTGTCCCAACACGTTGGTGGAATGGTCATGACGGCGGGAGCCTTGTGTGAGCTGGTGCCGATCGAGAACGCTGCCATGGCCGATCGTACGGTGATTCAATGGAATAAGGACGATCTCGACGAATTGGGCATCCTGAAGGTCGATTGTCTTTCGCTGGGAATGCTGACCGCGATTCGCAAGGCGTTTGAAATGGTCGAAAGGCATGGCCTGTCGCGGGGCGGGGCGGGGCGGCGGCTGACGCTGGCCAATCTGCCGCCGGAAGACCCGCAGGTTTACGAGATGATCCGCCGGGCCGATACCGTTGGCGTGTTTCAGATTGAAAGTCGGGCCCAGATGAGTATGCTGCCGCGACTGCGGCCACGCTGTTATTACGACCTGGTGGTCGAGGTGGCGATCGTTCGGCCAGGGCCGATTCAAGGGAACATGGTTCATCCCTATTTGCGACGTCGTATGGGACAAGAGGCGGTGACCTAT
>CAYLRE010000179.1:0-9741 GCA_964385715.1 uncultured Planctomycetaceae bacterium | reverse complement strand
AAGGGCGAGCTTTCGGCCTGGGCGGCGATGCGGGCCATCATCTGCACGGCCGCGGCGAGAAAGCGATCGCTCATGTCGACTTCTCCGCTGATCGCTTGTGGAGTCGTATTTCGCGTGGAAGCGACCTACCGGCTGGCTGGCACGATTCGTCGAGACGAACCAGACCGATGACGACGGACGATCGACGAAACGCGGATGCGAGAATCTTCCGGGACCGGCTGAAGGTCAACCTCCTGCGACACAATCTCGGCTGACGCTTGGTCGACAGGGATTCTGCGTCGCGAGCTGACGCGGCCGTTGTCGTCGCGATAGATATTGTTATGACGGGCGGGAACGGAGGCCGAACGGACCGACTTGGAACGCTGCGAGCGTGCTTCGCCGCCGCGATCGTCGACCGGGGCCGCGTCGTCTAGAACCTCGTCTTCATACGAGTCGTCGTATTCTTCTTCTGGCGTCTCGTAAGAGAAGAGCGATGTCGGCTCGCGAAGCTCCGCGTGCCAAGGATAGTCGAACAGATTGCGGTAGTTGTACGGTCGTCGGTAGTAGACACCGTGGAATGCCGGATAGCGGTGCATGTGCCGGTTGTTGCCTGGGTAACATCCGTAGCGCGGAGCGTAACAGGTTTGCGGCATCGGGCCGCACCAGCCGCCGACCTTGCCGGCACCATGACGGCCGCCCTTTCCAAACTTGCCGCCGAACTTGCCCCCAAGGTTGCAAACGCTGCAATCGTTGCAGCCGCAGTCGTCTTCGTAGCCCTGGGAGTTGGAGTCCGCAGAGGAGTAGTCCTGTTCGGCAGGCGTGGCTCCGACAGAGGCCAACACAATGGCAAGGGTGGCAGCGTACATCGGATCTCTCCTGGAGGCAGGGCGATAAGGGAGGGGCGGGGGCGAAAAGGGACGTCGGCAGGAATCGCTCGGGGGGAGGGGAAAGCGTGTGTCGCTCGCAGCAATGCTCGAAATACTGACTTGCGACAGTCGCGTCCGACGCGTGGCAGCCAAGGTGGGAGTCGGGCGGCTACCGACGCGTCAAACAGGTGGGAATACGACAAGGAAGGATCTGTTGGCAGGGGCGGGACAAGCACCTCGTCCCGCTATGTTTGCATCGACCGGAACATTCCGTAGATGAAGGCGTACCGCTTCGACTAGGGCGACCGGAATAATCGACACCACTTAACACCTGGAGTGCCGCATTCTCGAAGTCTGGACGGTTACAACCGGCACAAACGTCAGACTCGACGGCCGGTGTCAAGATTTGCTGACATGCGCGGTTCAAAGCGCTTGTGAAACTAGGCGCTCCAAGTAGTTTGGAATCCGTGGTGCCGATTGCTAGCACCGCAAGACTTCCGATTCCGGCATCCACAGGTGACGCCAAGTCGGGCTCCCTTCAAACAATCTCATCTTCAGTCCGTGTCAGGAAAGCAGGCGACTCGCCTGTGAATCGTTCGCTCGTCCAACCTGGGTCCGAGTGCAGCGGTTCAACATCAGGATTTGCAACATGAATCAGGAACTCTTCGTTCTTTGTCAGCAGGAACAGGTTGTGGCCCAATTGGTGGCTCGTTTCGGTGACGACTATACGCTTCGAAGCTGTCCAGCCCCGGAAGCCATTGCTGAACTCTCGGCGGCCAATTCTCCACAGGCGGTACTGGCTCACCTGGGACAACCAACGATTGCCGGAACTTCACCCTTGGCCTATCTGGCTAAGCTGGCCGAATTTGCCGGGTCGCTGCCGGTCTACGTGATCGCCGACGAGACATGCCCCGAACCGATTCGTCAGCTGGCCGGAGAAAAGCTCGAAGCCTGCGTCAAACTTCCGACCGACATCGAACGGCTCGATGCCTTGGTCCGTCAGGAGTTTGATCCGCTGTCGCAGATGGCTGACTCTTTCGGTCACCTGCCGCACAAGGCGCTCCATGGTCGTACCGGCTCGATTGTGACCTTTACGCCATCGATGTTTGAAATCATTGACGAGCTCAAAGTCGCCGCCTCGCACGACGTCACGATTCTACTGGTCGGCGAAACCGGCTGTGGCAAGTCGCACCTAGCACGTCTGATTCACGAGATCTCGCCATTCAATGAGGAGCGATTTTACACCGTCGCATGCGGCGCCTTGCCGCCCGATTTGATCGAAAGCGAAATGTTCGGCTACGCCAAAGGTGCGTTCACTGGCGCCGAACGAGACAAGCAAGGTAAGTTCCATGCCGCTGGAAATGGCACACTGCTGCTCGATGAAATCGATGTACTACCGCTAGAACATCAAGCGAAGCTGCTGCGGGTGATCGAAACGGGCGAATACGAGCCAGTCGGTAGCAACGAAACGGCCACGTCCCAAGCACGAATTGTAGCGGCTTCCAACTACGACCTGACAACCCTCGTCGAGGCCGGCAAGTTCCGTCGGGATCTGTACTATCGACTCAACATCCTGAGTTTCCACCTGCCGCCGCTGCGAGAGCGACCCTCCGACATCGAGTTCCTGGCGCGCAATTTCGCGCTCGCTCACGCTCGTAAGCACGGCGTGCAGATTCGCGAAATCGAAGACTCCTTCATCGATGCCCTACGCCGCTACTCCTGGCCGGGCAATGTCCGCGAACTCGAAAACGTAGTCCGACGAGCAGTTCTCTACTGTCAACGTGGGTCGTTGTCGGTGGCCGACTTGCCAAGCCCACTGCGACCGAACGACGCCCCACCGGAATCGAAGCCGGGCGACGAACGCAAGAGCTCGCTGGAACGTCGCGTCGACGCGGTCGAGCGACAGATCATCGAGGATTCACTTCGCCGCAATGAAAACCGCCGCAAGGTGACCGCCTCGGAACTCGGGATCAGTCGCGTCACGCTCTACAACAAGATGAAGAAGTTTGGCTTGCTGCAACAGGCATAGCGGCCAGTCGAACATGCCGACTTTCGATCGGCCAGAGTGACTCCAACATCAAACTTAGCTGACAACCCGAATCATGAAACGAACCAGCCAACCCATCTCGACCGTCGCTTCGCAGCTACTTCGCTGGTCGCTGCCGGTGATCATGTTGCTGGCGGCGTGCGGCATTTATCGAGTCACGCGCGTCTCGACCTCGGACGATTCGCTCGCGACCTTGCCGAATCAGCCAAACGTCGTGCCAGTGCGCTACGACTTACCGCTCGTGGCGACCGATCAGCAATTGTTCGAAGTTCTCAATCGCGTGCTTCCGCCAGAAGGTCCCGCACACACGAACAACTACGTGCATGCTTTGCGACTCTGGGGACCACAAGCCAAGTTCGCAAACCCGAAGGTCCCCGACGGCGCGACGATGTTGTCCTATTTCCTGGACGACGCCACGTTTCGCAAGCTGGCAGGAAACAACGCCCCACCGCTGTTCCGCGAAACCGACGGGCTGATCGATTCCCGTGCCTGGCAAGAAGCCGACCCGCACAATCGCACCGGAGCGGTTCACGTCGACGACTTGCTGGCAACGTTGGCCGAAAGTGGTGTGCCCCTGGACGCCCCGCTGAAGATGCGAGACGGCGTCGCCACCGTCGGCGATCTGTTGCGGTCCGCCATGCGACGTTTTCATCACGAACAACACGAGTACGAATGGACGGCCATTAGCTACGCCCGCTACCTGTTCCCAGCCAAGCGTTGGAAGAATCAGTACGGTCAGCCAATCGACTTGGACGGCCTGGTCGACGAGCTACTGGAACAACCGCTGCCCAACGGCGTTTGCGGAGGAACTCATCGACTTGAGGCCCTCGTGGTACTCGCACGAATCGACGATCAGGTGGGAGCTCTGTCGCGGCGGAGTCGTCGCAAGTTGATCCAACATCTCGGCGGCGTCTCACAACGACTCATCGCAGCACAACAACTCGAAGGCTATTGGACGCGATCCTGGACGACAGGTTCTCAGACTTCTGGCGAAGAAAACACTGCGGAAACAGACTCTTCTCTCTACGAGCGAATCTTACTCACAGGACATCACTTGGAATGGCTAGCACTTGCACCTCCGGAAGTTCAACCGCCTCGCGAAGTTATCGTGCGAGCCGGTCAATGGCTGGTTCGCGCCCTGCTCGAGGCGGGCGACAGCGAACTACGCGACCGCTACGGCCCCTGTACGCACGCCGCGAGAGCCCTTTGTCTCTGGCGAGGCAAAGACCCGTATCACGCTTGGCGACAAGGGCAACTCCGCGACGTCGTCGCCCAGGCTGAATAGGTTCACGACGCGACGCAAGAAGCAAACATCGAACTGATTGAATCCAAACGAGCAAATTCAACATGAGTGCCTACGACACTGCACTAGACGACCTGATGACGAAGCCGAGCGGCGAATCGTTCGAGGTTCGCGCCGCGCGACGGATCGCCCGCTGGGAGCATTGGCTACCCCAGCTAAGCAAGGCTCAGCTGTCGCTGATTGGGGTCCTCTGCGCCATTTTCGTGTTGACCAGCCTGTTTCCTTTACATCACACCGACTTGTGGGGACACCTGGCCTATGGTCGGCATATTGTTGAGAACGGAACGTTACCGACGGTCGATCCGCTAGGCGAAGCGGCGGCCGGGGAAACATTCACAAACGTTTCTTGGCTGGCCCAAGCGGCCGGCTATCAGCTTTGGAAACACGCCGGACCAGGTGGGCTGCAACTGGCTCACGTACTGTTGGTCACGCTGGCCATCGGTGCGGTGATCCTGGCGATTCGCGTGCAACGCGTCGCGCTAGGCTGGGCCGTTGCCGGCGGGGCGATCGCTTACCTGCTGGCAATGCCAATCAGCGGCGTGATTCGACCACAACTGTTCGGCATGATCGGTTTGCCACTCACGCTCGTGGCACTCTCGTTACTTCCAACACGGCGACTGCCCCTGTTGTGGCTGCCTCTGATGTTCAAATTGTGGTGCAACGTCCACGGCTCGTTCGTGCTCGGCTTCGTCGTCATCGGCTGCTATCTTGCTTCGGGAGTGCTTGCGGCAGCGAAGCAGCAAGGCCTTTCGAGCATTTGGAAAGAGATGGTCGTCCGCCGCACGGCTTTGCTGCTGGCTCTTTCTGTCGCCGCGACCGGTCTGAATCCCCAAGGGTTCGGCCTGCTCTTTTCGGTACTCACCTTCGGAAATCACAGCAACCTGCAATCGATCGTCGAGTGGCATCCCACTGTGCTGGCGAGTCTGACGGGCGGTCTGTTCTTCGGATCACTGCTGGTGACTGGAATCTTGATTCGCACAAGCAGACGACGATTCAGCATCTATGAAGTCTTGTTACTGATCACGTTCGCCGTAGCAACTCTCCTGGCAATGCGAATGCTCACCTGGTGGGCAATTATCTGGCCGGTCGTGATGACCCCACACCTAGCCGCGGTGTTCGGCGGCGTGAGTGCCAACGCGACCTCTCGATTGCCCTTGAGATCGAAAACAGAAATAACGCCTTTGGTCGGTGACCGCACCGCCATGAATACTTTGATCGCGGTGGCGATCGTGTTCGTGGCCCTCGTGGTTTCGCCAGTGGGCGACGCGGTAGTGACCGGACAAGAACGTGCTGAGGCGATGGTCGTTTCCGATGAAACGCCGGTCATCTTGGCCGACACGATCGATCGACTCGAGATCACTGGCAAGATCTTCGCCCCCATGAAGTGGGCCGACTACCTGCTCTGGCACGCCGACGGCTCGGTCAGCCCGCTGGTCTTCTCCCACGTTCATCGCATCACAAGCAACACCTGGCAAGACTACCAGCGACTGGGCCAAGGCGCCGAAGGCTGGGCCGCAGTCATCGCGCGGCATCAACTGACGCACCTGGTATTAGACCATGAAGACAATCATCGGCTGATTCTGCGGCTTCGTGAGCAGGCAGACGCCTACCGCGTCGTGCATCGCGACCAGCGAGGCCTGATCGTCGAGGTCCTGCCGCCGACCGCAACGGAACTGCAGCCCGGCGAGCAGCACGTTAAGAAGTCTGAACACGCGACTGGCATGGCATCGCCGAGCGTCAAAGTCACGAAACACTCTGAGCCTACCGCGACGTTGCCGGCGAGGTCTTCGAATAAATCGTAAGTCATTTACAGAAAAACACTAACGTTTGCGAACTGCGAACTTTCAAACATTCAAACTCTCCTTGGTATGCCATGTGCATAAGACCTTGTATTGAGGAGTCGTCTTCTCGCGAGCATCGCTTGGTCGTCCCCGGCGATGTGGCGAGCAGACGACGGACCGCGTCTTTGGTGGACGAGGTCGTATTTTTCATAACAAGGTAACTTCGGAGACAAATCATGAAAAACCTTGTGACTCGGGCATGGAAGGAGGACGACGGTGTCCTCACCTTTGAATGGATTCTCCTTTTAACGTTGCTGACGATCGGCATCGTGAGTGGTCTTTCGACCGTTCGTGACGCGATTATCAGCGAACTGGGCGACGTTGCTCAGGCGATTATGTCGCTCGATCAGTCGTACACGATTGATGATCCGCTGGTCAGCAGCGTCCACACCAACGACGCGACGACTGCCAGCGACTCGAGCTTCACCGATACCTGGAACGGCTTCTCGCACTGCACGCGGGGAATGCTACCCGGTATGGGCGAGATCATCGACTGTGTCCCGCCGCCACCAGGACCGGGCAACCCCTAATCGCCCGGTCGCGTGAGTGCGACTTGATAAACCCACGATGTTGCACCGAGCAACGTCGTCTCGAACCACTCCGCGGCAGGGCAGGAAGCCCTGTGTCGCGGGTGTGATTCGAACCGTGTGACGAAAAAACAGAACCAAACAACGCTTTGAATCCCATGACATTCACTTACCTCTTCGTCATCCTGGTTGGCCTTTACACCGCGATCGCGGCGGCCATCGACCTGCGGACGAAACGCATTCCGAACTACCTGACCGTAACGGCAGCCGTGTTAGGCCTGGCCTATCACAGCTTCGCGCCCGGCGGATGGGGAGTGCTGACGTCACTAGCCGGCTTCGGCATCGGCTTCGCGCTGCTGCTCGCCCCCTGGCTACTCGGCGGCGGTGGTATGGGCGACGTCAAACTGCTCGGTGCCCTGGGTGCCTGGCTGGGACCAAAGCTAATGCTAATCGCCTTTGGCGTGAGCATCCTGTTCGCAGCTCTCGGCGCCGTGCTGATCGTGGCCATCGTGGCCGCGACCGAGGGATTGATGAAGACGCAAGAAAAACACCTTTCTTGTTCGGATGAGAGCAACCGACGAACGAACAATTCGCGAAGTGGCCGACGTATGCTGCCGTTCGCTGTGCCAGTTGCCTTAAGCACCTGGATCGTGCTGGCCTGGATCGTGACACAAGACGTACTCACGGTCGCCAACTGAAATTCGATCTAGAAAACAACATTCGACAATTTCGCCATGAACAACCAACTCATCACTTCCAACTCGAAGGCTCGCCGCAGAGGCCGCACCCGTCGCGGTGTGATGTCCTTCGAGCTGCTGTTGGTGATCCCGATCTTGTTGATCGTGATCGTCGGCGGCATTGAAGTGAGCCAACTGTTGATGGCCAATCAGGCATTGCAAGCGGCTTCGGCCGCGGGGGCTCGCGAAGCTTCCATGCCTGGCTCGACTGAAGCCGACGTTCGCGAAGCGGTCCGCCGCAGCGTCATCGGCTGGCGATTTGAACCAGAAATGATGGACAGCGACATCGACATCGCTGCAATCGATATGTCGGGCAGCGTGATCGCGCTAGGCAGCGCCATGCCTGGCGACGTCGTCAAGGTTTCGATCGAGATCGACGCCACGGCGGCGGTGCCCGACTTCCTGCTTTCGTGGGGCCTGTCGATCGCCAGCAAGAAGATGAACGCCGCGTCGATTTTTCGGCGGGAATAACAACACACTCGAAAAGTCCCTCAAGAGGCGAGGGCACCTGATCACCAAGATCAAGAAACGACAACTCGGAACAGACAACCCAAGTAATTTCGACTTCGATGAGGAGAGCAACCATGAAACGAATCACCGCTGGAACCGTGACGGTCATGATGGGAGCCATTCTGTTTGGCTTGGTGGCCGCCTATGTCGTACGCAGCTACCTGGCCAAGCCAGCACCCAAAACGGTCGACGTTTGGGTCGCCTCGGTCAACCTGCCGAAATACGCCCGCATCAGTGAGAACATCGTCCGCCCCATGACGGTACCAGCCAATCAGGTACCAGAAGGCGCGATTCAAGACCAAGGTCGCGTTAACTCTCGTCTCGTCTCTGCGATCATCGAAGCTGGAAAGCCGATCACCGAAGCGAGCCTGTACCCGATCGATGCCGAGCCGACGCTCAACGATCAGATCCCTCCCGGAAAACGGGCCGTGACGATTTCTGTCACCGAAGAAACCGCCTTGGCCGGCGTACTAATGCCGAACTCCTTGATCGACATTTCGTTGACGGCGGAACCGGATCACCCGGAAATCGACCGTGCGATGACGGTTACCCTCGTCCGCGGTATTCAGGTCTTGGCTACCAGCCAGCACCGTCATCCGTACCGTGAAAAGACGAGCCGTCGGCTACGATCGATCACCGTGGCCGCGACGCCTCGTCAGGCCAACAAGCTGATCCTGGCCCAGCAGTACGGAAGTCTCAACGTCACGCTACGGGGTTCCCTAGAAGACCTGGAAGACACGGTCGAAAAGGCCCCTGCCGACAAAGTAGCTCAGGCCGACTTCCACGCCGTCCAGGTCGCGGACGACGCCGAGGCCAACCCCTTTGTCGAGGTGGTGCCCGCTGCCGAAAGCGAGATCAAGGTCCCCAGTAGCGCCGACAACGTCGTCACGCCGCACCAGCTGTTGGGCTTGGCCCCTCCGAAGGTTCGCAAGCAGACCACGACCGAGATCTGGCGAGGGACCAGCATGGTCGAGGTAAAGTTTGGCGAACAGCCTGCCAACCGTGGCAATGGCTCTAGCCGGAAAGCCGAGCCTTCGCGTGGTTCCACCAAGAAACACGAATCGTACCCCGGCAGCAGCAACTCCATCTAGGACTTCGAGGCCGTGACAGCATCGATCGTCTAGACCCTTGGCGACCTCTGAGAATTCGATTCGCAATAACAACTTCGACACCACGCCTAGAGAAGAACCAATCGTGACTAACACCACTCGCACAACCGCCGCACAAAGCTACCGCCGACGACTACGTCGCCGCGCACGGCAGCGTCGTGGCATCGTCTCGGCGATGATGGTGTTGCTGTTGACCGTGGTGGTCGGAGCTGCGGCCCTCGCGATCAATTGGTCGTACTTAACGTCGGTCTTCTCGCACATGCAGCAGGCAGTCGACACGATCGCACTCGCAGCCGCACCGAAGATTCTCGACGATGCGGTTCTCTGCGACATGACTTGCGACAACATCGACGAACAGGTCGAAACCAAGACGGTCGCCACGGTCTATCGCAACCTGGTTAACAGCCTGGCAGCGACGCAGCTGCACCTTCAGGACGCCGACGTTACTTGCACGCTCGGCAATATCGCCGACACCCGACTTCGACTCGACGACTTTAGTTTCACTGCCGGCGCTCCTGCGAACGCTTTGAAGATCGTCGCCCATCGCTCTGCTGGTGGAGCCAATCCGGTGACGCACCTGATTAGCGGACTGACCAGTACCGACACGGCCGACGTAGTCGCCACTAGCTATGCACTACTCGACAACCAGGTTGTCGGGTTCTGCCCACGCACGAACGTGCTGGCCCCGGTTATTCCGCTAGCCATCGATCGTGCAGCGTTCGATGCCCGCGTCGGTGATCTCGACGGCGATGGCATTCGCGAATTCATGCTGCTGCTCAATTCGACCGATCCGGCAGCCACCGACGACGCGACGGGTGCACT
>CAYLRE010000178.1:0-9753 GCA_964385715.1 uncultured Planctomycetaceae bacterium | reverse complement strand
CTGTGGAACATTCTCAACGACACGATTCAAATCTTTGGCGGCCGAGCTTACTTCACTGACGAACCGTACGAGCGAATGATGCGTGACGCTCGCATCAACACGATCGGCGAAGGGGCCAACGACGTAATGCGTGCCTTCGTTGCCTTGGTCGGCATGCGAGACGTCGGCCTAGAACTGAAAGGGGTGGTCGATGCCCTGTTGAGCCCGCTCGGCAACTTCCACAAGATCCGCGGCTTCGCGGGCCGCAAACTGAGCTCGCTCGTCTCGTCCCCCACGCCGGAAGTGAAACACGCCGAACTGCAAGACGACGCGGTTCGCATCGGCCGACTGATCGGTTCCTTCGCCGCCAACGTGGAACGCCTGCTCCGCAAATACCGCGAGGCGATTCTTGATCGCCAGTACCATCAGGAACGCATCGCCGACAGCCTCACCGAGCTCTACGTGAGCGTCTGCGTACTGCAGCGATTCGACCAACTGCTGAGCGATCCAAACAAGACGCCCGAGCAAAGGCAAGACGAACTGGAAACCGGCCGCTACTACCTCAAGGGAGCCGCTCGCCGCATTCGCCGCAACCTGGCCGCCTTGTGGGACAACGACGACGACGCGACCACACAACTCGCCGACCGCAAGCTGAAACAGTCGAAGGAGTAGGTCGAACTTACCGGCACCGCTGGACGGGACACCACTAGCCCGTTCGCTGAGACTATGAATGGCATTCGCGCCGCTGTTTGGCCGAAGGCCAAGCACAACTTAGCCTGGGGCATCGCCCCAGGTATCGGCGACACTATTGCCCCGTCGTCGTTTGGCCATGGGCCAAAATCAACAAGTCCTTCGACCGAGGTGACTATGGCTTTCAGCCAAATCATCTTTGGAGCGATCCTGTCACCTAGGCCATCGCTTCGCTCGACCTAGGCTATGGTGTCTATGGCCTTCCGCCAAATGGAACGATCGAAACCTGCCCTCATCTTGAAGCATTTACTTGGACAGGATGACAGGATCCCGTCTCATCCTGTTCATCCTGTCAAGAAATGAACGGCTGGTGCGTGCCGTGGAACGATCAGGTGATCGCCCCACGACTGGCTTCTCAATCATCCCGCGAGATCGGGCGGCGGCGCTGCTTCCGTTCCGACTGGCCACGCTTCTCCTTCAAACGCCGTTCGCGGGAAGCCTTCGTCTGACGGGTTTTCTTTCGCTTCTTGGGGGCCGTGGCGATCGACTCGAGCATCTCTCGCAGCTTCGACAAGCAGTCGGCCACGTTGCGTCCTTGGTCACGAAACCTTTGACTGACGATGAGAATGTCGCCCTCGGTGGTGATCCGCCGAGCGTATTTCTTCAGGAACCGTTCACGCACCGCCCCGGTGAGGCTGGGCGACGAACAGACGGCCCAGCGAAGCGTCGCCTTGGTGTTGAGTTTATTGACGTTCTGCCCGCCTGGCCCGCTGCTCCGCGCATACGTGAACTCGAACTCACGCAAAGGAATCTGCAAACGTTGATTGACGACCAGCATCGGGGCCCCACACGAACAACAACAGGCAAGACGTAATAAGCAGCGATCCGCAGCAAACGAGCGGCGGCGAACGAACCGCGTGCCGCACGTTTAACGGCGGCTACGACTATGGTATCGTGACGCTGCTTCGACGTGCGGTCAATATCGGCCGCCCGCGTCCGCTCAACACAAGCCTACTTCAAGACGGCCCACCGAGACCCGCAATGCATTCCCTCCTGCGACTTACCACTCTGCTCACAATCGTTACCGCCGGCTGCGGTGCCGGGGCTGAAGAACCCAACAAAGCCGACACACCCGCGGCGGCGCAAGCAACTACTGACACCGGCCCGACGACAAGTCTCGTCAGCAACAAGGCGGCCGACGTGCCCGATCTTCGCACCCGCAAGACCGGCAGCGACTGGCCTGGCTTTCTCGGCCCGACCGGAGACAGCAAGTCGACCGAACGCGGCATTCTCAAAGAGTGGCCCGCCGAAGGACCGCCGCTGGTCTGGGAAGAGGAAGTTGGCACCAGCTACGGCATGCCTACCATCAGCCGCGGCCGATTGTTCATGTTCGACCGCCACGGTGACCAGGCCCGCCTGACCTGCATGAAGAGCGAAACGGGCGAAGAGCTTTGGAAGTTCGAGTACCCACTCGAGTACGAAGATGTTTACGGCTACAACAACGGGCCGCGATGCTGTCCGGTTGTCGACGGCGATCGCCTCTATATCTATGGCGTGGCCGGCATGCTGCACTGCCTTAAAGTGACCGACGGCGAGGTCCTCTGGAAGCTCAACACGATGACCAAGTTCGGCGTGGTGCCGAACTTCTTTGGCATTGCCAGTGCCCCCGTGGTTGAAGACGACCTATTGATCGTGGCCGTCGGTGGCAGCCCGGCCGAGTCGCAAGGCCTGCCGGTGGGGCAGCTCGACCAGGTGCAGCCGAACGGTACCGGCATCGTGGCCTTCAACAAGTTCACAGGCGAAGTGGAGTACACCGTAGGCGACGAACTGGCCTCGTATGCTTCGCCGGTGCTGGCCACCATCGATGGTCGTCGCTGGGGATTTGCCTTCATGCGAGGTGGTCTCATTGGCTTCGACCCCAAGAGCGGCAAGCAGGACTTTCACTTCCCTTGGCGAGCGAGACTGCTGGAAAGCGTCAACGCCAGCAACCCAGTGGTCGTCGGCTCGGAAGTTTTCATTTCCGAAACGTACGGTCCCGGCAGTGCCATGCTCAAAGTCGCGCCCGGCAAGGCGGACGTAGCCTGGCAAGATGAACTCCGCTCACGCGACCGCGCGATGGAGATGCACTGGAACACGCCGGTTTACGTCGACGGCTACCTGTACGGCTCCAGCGGCCGGCACTCCGGTTCGGCTGAACTTCGCTGCGTGGAATGGAAGACCGGCAAGGTGATGTGGAAAGAACGTCGGTTGGGACGGGCCTCCTTGCTCGCGGTCGACGGACACTTGGTCTGCCTCACCGAAGACGGACTGCTGCGACTGCTGCGGACCAATCCTGAGAAGTTCGACGTGGTCGCGACGACGGCCCTTTCAAGCGAAACGATTGGGGACCGGCCTCGTCCCAAGCTGAAATACCCCGCTTGGGCCGCGCCAATTCTCTCCCACGGTCTGCTCTATGTCCGCGGTGCGGAAAAGATCGTCTGCCTGGAACTGATTCCGAAGCAGTAGCGGCCGCCCCTACGCACAGGCCGCCTGAAGCAGCTCATCACAGGCTGCCTTCGACTGGCGCACCAGCTGGTCGTAATCAGCCAGCTCGATTTCCTCGCCCATCAGCTCGACGTCGAAATAGCCTTCGTAACCTGCAGCCGTGAAACGGGCCAGCACGTCGGCCAGCGGTAAGCTACCCTCTCCGAGCGGACAACGATTTTGCTCGCCCAAGATTGTCCCTTTGGTATCGCCCACGTGCACGATGGCGGTACGAGGCGCCAGTTCATCAAGCCGCGAAAGTACTGCCGCATCTTGCGCCAGGTGATAGGTGTCGAACACCATGCGAACCGCGTCGCGCGCGTGGGAATCGTTGACCTCATCGAGAACGTCAAGTGTGGCATCAATGTCGGTCAGGAACGTCCAATCACTGGCACAGCTCTCGTGCATCGGCTCGATGCACAAATACACTTCGCGTTCGCGGGCCATGGGAGCAAGCTCTTTAAGGGCTCCCAAGAGAAGTCGCCGAGCATGATTCTTGGTGTGGCCGTTGCTGCCACCGCTATAGACAACGAGGCAGTTCGTTCCGAGATCGGCGGCAAGGTCGATCGCCTCGGCCGCGTCGTCGACACTCTCTTGATAGCTTCGACCATCGCTACCAGTGAAACCGCCGGCCCAGAGTAGATTTGAAACGGCCAACTGCGTATCTCGCAGCAGCTCGTTTCCTTTCTCTTCGCCAAAGTCGGCCAGCTTCTGTCGCCAGACGCCGATCGCGTCGATCCCGACAGCTGAGTAGCGAATCACGTCTTCGTCGAACGACCAGCGATAAGTCGTCAACTCATTCATCGAAATGCCCGTCATAGTTCCCTCGGCTGCTTCATCTGGTGTTCCGACGGGCCAGTATGTGAGATCGTATTTGGCGAGTAAAGCTGAATTCGCCTTCGCTCGAACAACAAAACGCTAGCGTCGCTTGCGGCGAGACCAATGACTCTAGGGACAGCAACTCCGACCTTTTTCGCAGATCCCATTCCCCCTATCTTGCGCACATCTATATTCACGGCGCCCTAGGGACTACGGTTCCCGCACATCTTCTCTTTCTTTCTCAACTGGTGCGACTGGCATGTCCGATACTACCGGCACGGAGAAGATGCCAGACGCGGAAAGACCGCGCATTCCGAGGCTCAAAAATCAGGGAAAGTTCGATGTCACAATACCGGAAACTGATCCTTCCGCTCGCACTGTTAACGGTCGCTACGTTCACGACCGCGGCTCAGGCACAACGGTTTCAGCCGTTTGGCCCGCTGCTGGGCGAAGAATTCGACCACGACTTCCAAATCTTCGCTCCGGCGGAGGTCAGTTCGTTCGGTGGCGGTCCGGAACCCAATTACGGTCTGTTCCTCGGCTACGACCGGATTCACTTCAATGTCGCACGCAGTAACGAGATTCCTGGCCGTTATGACGGCGACTGGGGATACGGCAACCGCGTCGACCTGGGCTACATGACCACCTCGGATCACGGTTGGTTGTTCGAGATGCTCAAGGTCAGCATGCACGAGAATGGCCCTGCTACCTTCTCGCAGCTTTCCTCTGGCGAGCTCATGAAAACGTGGCGTCACAAGCCGCTGCATTACGGTAGCATTGTGGAAACGTTCATCGGTGGCCGCTTCGCGGTGCTCAAGCACGAACGGCTCTCCGGCAACGTGACCGTGGACCACATTATCGAAAACAACATTTTTGGCCCGCAGGCCGGCCTCCGCTGGTTCAAGCAGAAGGGTCACTGGACGCTTTCGGCCGAAGGTCGCTACTTCTACGGTTACAACAACCAGAAGTATCGCCCCAACTCGGTCGATCCACAGGGTGTCCAGCAGCATCGCTGGGTACACGCCGGTGACGTTCGCACAGAAGTAACGTACGACCTCACCAAGTCGTGTGCTCTGTCGGTGGGAGCCGAAATGCTCTACTTCGCCAACGGTATTGCTCGCGGAGGCCCGACCAACAACGACCAGGACGCCCTGTACGTCGGTGCCACGTTCGGTATCAAGTTCAACCGCTAAGTCAGCGGGATCGCGTCGAACAATTCAACGGCAAGTGTCAGTTCGCTGGCCTTGCCGTTTTTCTTGCGCTGGTGGAAAAGCGGCACGCGATCCGCGCAGACCGTCGCCGCAGGAGCAGTCATTCTTGCCGCTGGGATAACTCTCTTGGTTCGTTACGCCAGCGAATCAGAAGCTGCCTTCGAACAGAACCGCTCACCAGGGCACTATTCCGCCATGGCTCGCAGTTCCAACAGCTCAGACTCCAACCGATGCTTGAGCGGACTCTCCGGTCGCAATTCCTCAAGCAACAGCTCTGCTTTCTCGAAGGCTTCGTCGCCAAGCCCTTCTCCGTTGAAAAGTTTTCCCCAACTACTTGAAACTTCTCGTTCGGTAAGCAAGGTGCGACCTCTCATTCTATGAAGGTGAGCGTTTCAGAGGAGCCACCGGACCAAAGCTAGAGCCGGTGACTTCCAGGTGAGCGCTCATTGTCAAAAATATCGACGCACGCTGCAATACCAACGCAGTAGTTTCTGCGGCTATTCGACATCGCAAGAAATGGCCAGAAACGGCCAAGCAGAAATCACCACCGAGGACGTGTATTCAGGGGCGCCTGCCCCTGGCATCTCTAGTGGACGCCTTGCGTTTCACAACCGTCAACCGCCGAGTCATCACCGAAAGTCGGATCAAGCTTCGCCAATTCTTCCGCCACGGCGTCAACCGTTTGGCGAATCTGATCCTCGGTATGCAGCGACGTCATGAAGAACCGAAGCCGTGCGGCGCTCTCTTCGACTGCCGGATAGAGAATTGGCTGGACGTTAATGTGACGCTGCTTCAGGGCGTGTGAGAGCTGCAGGCTCAGAAGCGAGTTACCCAAGATGACCGGAATAACGGGCGTTCCGCCTGCCATTCCAACATCGAGACCACGCTCCTTCGCCAACTGCAGGAAGAGATCGCTGCGAGCGACCAGTGTCGCCACACGCTCTGGCTCCTCGTCCATGAGCCGCATGGACGTCAGGGCCGCAGCGGCACACGAAGGGGGCAGGGCCGCCGCGAACACAAAGCCAGGAGCCGTGTATTTGAGGTAGTCGATGACTTCCTCGGAACCGGAGACATAGCCACCGAAGCTGCCAAAGCTCTTGCTGAAGGTGGCCATCCAGAGATCGACGTCGTTCGGGTCGACGTCGTAGTACTCCCGCATGCCGTGGCCGCGTTTGCCCATCGTGCCGATGGAGTGAGCCTCATCGACGAACAGGAAGCACTTGTGGCGATTCCGCACCTTGATGAACTCCGGCAGATTCGCGAAGTCACCGTCCATGCTATAGACACCTTCGATAGCAATCAGCACGCGGCGGTACTCATGCCGGCACTCTTGCAGGATCGCGTCTAGGGCTTCGTAGTCGTTGTGCGGGAAGGGGCGACGACGTGCTCCGGAGAGAATCGCTCCCTGCACGATACTGTTGTGGGCCAGTTCATCGTGAACGATGAGATCCTGGGCTCCGAACAGATGGCCGATCGTCGTTTCGTTCGTGGCGTGACCGCTACCGTAGGTGATCACAGCCTGGGTGCCGAGCATCTTGGCAATCTGCTCTTCCAGTTCGCGATGGACGACCTTTTCGCCGGAAACAAGGCGACTGGCCGAGGCACTGGTACCGTAGCGGGCAATGGCCTCTTGCGTCGCGGCGGTCACGACCGGATCACCCGACATACCGAGGTAGTTGTAGCTGCAGAAGTTGATGTACTCCTGGCCCTCGATCACCGTCGTGTTGGTCGTAACCTGTTCATGAACGCTAAAGTACGGATTGGGCAGGCCCGTGGCCCCCAGCAGCTGCTCGGTGCCTTTGAGCTTCTGATACTCAGGCGTCTCTGCAAAGTTGTAATACTCGCTCGGCACTTCGTAGTCGGCCGGTCGCTCGGTTCGCTCGCGCTTCTCGCCGTCGCCCAAGTAGAGGTCAACCGCCTCGATCACTTCCGCACAGGTTTCCATCTCGGCCATGACCGACTCCGGAAAACGGCCTCCGTAGATGGTCTCCAAACGATTAACGATATCGAATCGTTCGAGCGAATCGAGCCCTAGCTCGACAATGCTGGTGTCGAGTTCTAGATCCGTCACGCGGCCCTTGCCGACTTCACGCACGACGCGTTCAACGACTTCACGCGTGGTTCCTTCCGGCTTGTTATCTCTCGGCGGAGCCGCCACGAGGGCCTCGGCTGTATCCGTCTTGGCTGCGGCCGTTTCCGCGGAATCGTCGCTCGCCTTCGCAGCGGCCGGTTCGCCATTGGTAGCGGGAGCTGGCTTGGCCTTCTTCTTGGCCGGCACGATCGAATCGCGTGCCGCGGGCATGTCTTCGCCCACGTTCCACTCCGCCACGATCGTCAGTTCACCATCGAGGTACTTCTGACGGCAGGCACGACGTTGAATCTTGCCGCTCGATGTCTTGGGAATCGAACGCGTGCGAATCAACACGATCGATGAGCTGACCAGCTCGTGTTCGGCAGCCACCGCGGCACGAATCGCCTGAATCATGCCACCGGTGTCGGGATCGCGTCCTCGATCGAGTTCCTGAACGATGACCAGCCGCTGATCGCCGTCTTCCTCGACCACGAAGGCGGCACCGCTATCGGCCGCCAAACCGGTGTGCGATTCGACAACCGTTTGTTCGATGTCCTGCGGATAGTAGTTCTTGCCGCGGAGAATGATTAGATCCTTCAGCCGCCCTGTGACGAACAGTTCTCCGTCGTCCAGGAAGCCAAGATCGCCGGTCCGCAGGTACGGCCCCTCGCCCGTATCCGCCAAGTAGGCACCAAAGGTATCGGCGGACGCCTCCGGCTGCTTCAGGTAGCCCTGGGCAATGCTGGGTCCACGAGCCCAGATCTCACCAATCTCGCGGGACGCACAACGAGTGAGCGTATCGGGGTCGGCGATCAGAATTTCTTGGTCCGGCAGATTCTCACCGCAGCCGACTAAACGCCTGCCATTCTTTTCGGAGCGAACTGCTTTGTTATCGGCCAGCTGATCGGCGTCGTAGCCGCGAATCACCGGGAGCGATGGAACGTATCCGCCGGAGACGATCAATGTTGTCTCGGCCATGCCGTAACAGGGGAAGAAGGCCTCCCGTCGGAATCCACAACGGGCAAACTTCTCGCTAAAGGCGTCAATCGTTTCGGCCCGCACCGGCTCGGCACCATTGAAGGCAACCTGCCAGCAACTCAGGTCGAGCTCGTCGATCTGTTCGTCGGTGACTTTTTCAACACACAACTCGTAGGCGAAATTCGGGCCACCACTAGTGGTGCCACGATAGTTAGTGATCGCCTTGAGCCAACGGAATGGTTTCTGCAAGAACGACATCGGCGACATCAATACATTCGGCCGACCGACGTAGAGCGGCTGCAAAATACCCCCGATTAGGCCCATGTCGTGAAAGCTCGGCAGCCAAAAGACGCCGGTACCGCTGCGAGTGTGCTCGAACGCCAGGTTAATCAGCGCCGAGTTGTGCATCAGATTGTTCTGCGTCAGCATCACCCCCTTGGGCGTGCCGGTCGAACCAGACGTGTATTGCAGGAAGGCGAGCGTGTCGGAAGAGACATTCGGCATCTTCCAATCGTCGGCCATGCCGGCACCGGCCACATCGGTCGCTTGCCAGGTGAGCGCCTTGAGCTTGGGCGATTCTGCGATCACGTTATGAAGCCGGTCGAGAACCTCATCGGTGGTCAGTGCCACCTTGGCTTCCGCGTCTTCAACGATCGACTCGATGCGTGAGAGCTTGGCGTTGCGACGAGGAGGATTCACCGGAACCGCCGTCACCCCGGCATACAAACAACCGAAGAAGGCCGCCACGAACTCCATGCCAGCGGGATAGAGCATTAGCGCCCGTTCGCCTTCGAGGCCAAGAGACTCCAGCCAGGCGGCGATGGTGCGCGCTTGGCGATCAAGCTCGGCATACGTGGTGTGCAGCTCGTCGATTTCGCCATCGAGCAAGTACGTAAAGGCACGACCATCCGGCTGATGTTCGGCGCGATGCCGCAACAGATGGACAAGGGTCTCAGGATAGAAGAATGAACCTGAACGGTCGGCGTGCTGCACGTGGTTACTCACATCCGTTCCAAGGGGGGAGGCGGGACCCGTCAGTATAGCAAAAACAGGGGCCCAAGGCAGGAACCCTCGCCTCGCTTCGACTCCCCTAAATCGGGCCAAAACTATCGACCGTGGGTGTCCTTTTGAACCTCCGGACGAACGGCAGAATGCCCTTAAATTACCGCAATAAAGCCGGCACGCTCGGCGGCGAGCCAACGGACTTTATCGACCCTCCGAGGCAGCCACGACATGTCCCGCTCCGGCTGTGACAGTCGTACGACCTCGGCAAGAATTGATGCCCCGCTCCAGCGAGCTACCCGCGGGCTACCGGCAGGGGCTTTGACACCCGAGTGCCGACGAGGCGACACTGGATCTTTGCCGGCCGCCGCAGCGTCGACCATGCGACATGGTCGACCACACCAACAAAGAAGACAACCAAGGCATTAACGATGAGCAAGAGTGTCGAAGATCTGTGCCGAGAGAATGATGTCGATTTCG
>CAYLRE010000177.1:0-9781 GCA_964385715.1 uncultured Planctomycetaceae bacterium | reverse complement strand
TTCTTATCGCCGCGAAAAAAGTTGTGTGCACCCCTGTGTGCCTGTCGGCACGCTAGCAAACGACCGACGATTTCGCGGTCTATGACCGTTACGAATTCTTCCTGTCTAGCATCTGGGGGCAGCGGTTCGCGGCATCACATTCAAGCTACAATCGACTCTGTAAACCCTGTCTTTTGCAGGTTATCGACGTGTGCTCGTGGCGCGAGACCTGACCGGAAAAGTCTTCCCAGGTTAACGGGTGGCAATCTGCGGCCACTTTACGGATGGCGGCGTGATTTCAGGTTCGCGAGACCTTTCTGACCGTAGCGCCTTTCATGGTCCTTAGGAATGTGAAAGGTCGAAATTCACCATAAGAACCGCTGCGCTGCCGGTCCCTTCGCACTTTGTCACGGGGGCCGCTACTGATCGCGTGCGCGAGCGGAGTCAATTCAACGGTAGGACCCGACCATGTTGACTTTGAAACGGCCAATTCTCCAACGGTACATCTCAAAACGGGGAACGATTGTGAAACGAGCTTTGCTTGCCCTATTTGCCGCCGGTCTGTTTTCGCTCTCTCTCCCGGCTGCCGACGCCGCTGAGAAGATCGAAATTCCTCGCAAGCGTTCGGAGCGACCGCAGTTGCAGAGCGTCTATTCGGAATTTCACGACCTGACGGAGTTGACCGATGCCGACACCAAGGCGATTGTGTTCGTCTACCTGGCCATCGACTGTCCCGTTTCACAGCAGTACGTGCCGCGGTTCATCGAACTGAGCAACAAGTACTACGAGGCGGGTGTTCGCTTCTACGGTATCTATCCCAATCGCCGCGTTCACGTGGTGAAGATGGCCAAGCACGTTCAGAACCAGGACATTCCCTTTCCCACTTTTCTCGATGACGGGCAGAAACTCTCGAAGCTGCTGAGCGCCGAAGTTACGCCTGAGGTCATTGTGCTCGATGCTAAGTGGAACAAGGTGTACCAAGGTGCTATCGACGATCAATTCAAAAAGCGTGGTCGTCGCCGCAACGTTGGCGAGGCGTACCTGGAGAACGCCATCAAGCAGGTACTAGCCGGCGAAGAAGTCGCGGTCGATTACCGACCCCCGTCCGGTTGCCCGATCGAGACGACCGTACGTCGCAAACCGCAAGAAGGTCTGACGTATCACCGCGACATTGCCCCGCTGATGCAGAAACACTGCCAGTCGTGTCATCGTGACGGTGGTGTGGCCCCGTTCGAACTGACGACCTACGACGACGCCTTCGATAGCGCCGATCGCTTGGAGATGGTGGTGCAAGAGCGCCGCATGCCGCCGTGGCACGGCTACCTCGATCGCCACTTCGGCGAGCTCGCCGCCGACAAGCGAATGACTGAAAAGGAGATTCGCACGATCCTCGATTGGGTTCGCACCGGCGCTGAAGAAGGAGACGAGGCCGACGCCCCCACCCCCATCACCTGGCCGGCGGAAGATGCCTGGCTGATCGCCAAGCCTGACTACGTCTACACGATTCCGCCGTTCCTGGTGCCCAAGAACGGCATTCTCGATTACCAGTTCTTCCGTGTCAGTCTCGACTTTCCTAAGGATCGCTGGTTCAAGGCGGTCGAGGTCAAAGCGGGCAACGTCGAAGTCGTACATCACATCGGCCTGCACGTCGTGCCCTCCGGCGATAAGAAGTTCACCGGATTTACTGGTATGGCCGAGCT
Source organism: uncultured Planctomycetaceae bacterium (assembly GCA_964385715.1). Taxonomy (GTDB): domain Bacteria; phylum Planctomycetota; class Planctomycetia; order Pirellulales; family UBA7805; genus MB-PLM-2. The sequence goes on along the minus strand of CAYLRE010000177.1, from coordinate 8,102 downwards.
GTACGGGCTCAATAGCGAAGGCGCAATTCTGATCAACGACTACGTGCCTGGCGACACCTACAACGCCAAGACTTATCCGCCAGAGCAGGCGGTTCGCATCCCCAAGAACTCGGACCTGATTTTCGAGCTGCACTACACGCCCAACAACCGCGAGGCGGTCAAGGATCGATCGAAGGTTGGTTTCATCTGGGCCGATGAGGTGCCGAGCGAAGAGGTGCTCACGGCCGTCTATCGCAAGCCGATCGGTCGCTTCCGAATCGCCCCGGGTACGACCTTCCACAAGATGTCGGACAGTTACTACTTCCGCAACGACGTGATGGTCGACGCCATTCGTCCTCATTTCCATCTGCGGGCCAAATCCTTCCGTCTGGAGATGATCGAGCGGGACGAAGAGACAGACGAGATTACCAGCCGCAAGACGATCGTGACCGTGCCGATCTGGGATCCCGATTGGCAGCGAACGTATGAGCTGAAGACCCCGATGTTCGTGCCCGCGGGAACGGAGATGTTGGCCACCGCGGTGTTCGACAACTCACGTTTCAACCCGAACAATCCGGATCCGTCGAAGGAAGTCCAATGGGGACAGCAGACGGAAGACGAGATGTTCAGTGTCCGGTTCAAGTATCGTCTTGCGGACGAAGGAACGTCGCACGCGCGCGCCCGTGATACGGAGCCGAGCGACGTTCCGCAGGATGTCGCGATCGATGACATTCCTGGTTTTGAGAAGATCGAAGCCCCCGACGAATTGGCCGAAGCGATCGAATCGCGCGACCGAGTCAAATAGCCAAGAGCTGTGGAGTACCCCCCGTGTATCGATATCTATCCATTCTGTTGGGAATGATTGGAATTGCTGCGTTCTCGACCCCGGTCGAGGCGGAGAATCTGCTGCAATCGCAGGCAGAGGCTTATCGCGAGCTGCTTGCGCAGCATGTGCGCGTGCAAACGCCCAGCCCGGAGCGCCTTGAAGAAAGTCGTAAGCGATTGCTGCAAGCGACTAGCGACTTCGAGTCGTATTTGAGTCGCGGTAAGCGCGATCACGCCGACGGTTGGAAGTCGTATCTGCGTTGGACAAGCATGCAGCATACGTTGAACACCCCGACGCCCAATCTTTCGGTGCTCAATACTTCGTTGCAGAAGTACTATTGCGACACGAAGGGATTGGAGCAGCCGGCGTTTATGTCGGTGCGGGCCGCGCTCGATGACTACGTGACCAAACTGCGTTATGCCAGTCCGGAAGATCCGGTCGGCCACACGGTGTTTTCGATCGATGAGCTGGCGATGCGTCTGGCTCGCTACGATCTGGCCCCAAGTCGTGAAGATGCCCACGCGATTGGTCGCGATCTGACCTTTCTTGAAGTGAGCGAAAGCGCTCCGCCGGCGCTCGTCAACTCGTTGCGACAGCGGTTCGATCGCCCCAACGGTTATTTCCGGGTGAACAACAGCATGGTCAGTATGATGCTCAAACGCGAGGTCAAAGACACGCGGCCCTTTTCCCGTACCGATGGAGCGGTGACAACCCGTGGTAAAGCTCATACCGATGGGCACGTCTTCATGGAGCTGTCGCCGTACGAAGAAGGAGCCGCCTTCCTCGTTCGTCTGATGGGGACGGTCCGCTCCCCCGACATCGTTTCTCAGCAGCGAAACATCACAGTGCGAAGTTCCTGCGTGACGGAGATCGACGTCCGCAAACGGGTCAAGTTCACCGACGCTGGGTTCACGTACGAGTCGGCCCAGGCGAACGCCGATTCGACCATTCAGATCAAAGACGTGTCGGCCCGTGGAACGCTCATCGAGCGACTGGCCGAAGGTCGCGCCGAACGTCAGAAGTCGGAATACGAACAGCAGTCGTCGCAGATCGCGCGACGTGAGATCACCGGTCAGATTGACGACGAAGTCTCCAAGGCGATGAAGGAAGCGAATCACGTCTACATCGATTTCTTCCGCAATCCGCTGATGCGAGTTGGCACTTTTCCCAAGAAGATGGACTTCTATAGCACCCGCGAACATGTGGGAGCGACCATTCATCTGACCAGCCAAGGACGCCTAGGCTCGGTTGGCGAGCCGCCGGAGCTCGACACCGAATTCGACATCGCCGGCGCGCTGCACGAGTCGTTGATCGACAATTACTGCAACAAAGGACTTAGTGGAGCCTTGGTTCTCGATAAGGGCTGGGCCAAGATCATGAACATCTTGACCGGGACCGAGCCACGCGCTCTGTGGGTTCACGACCGAACCGATCCCTGGTCCTTCACCTTCCACGACGAACGGCCGCTGGAAGTCGATTTCCGCGACGGTCTCATGACGCTCACGCTACGAAGTCGTGAGGCGACGCGTGCGAGCAACCATTGGAAACGATCGCTGTTGGTGCGGGCCAGCTATCGAATTGCGATTGAAGGCAAGGACGCCACACTCTATCGCGAAGGTCCGGTGGTAACCCAACTCGACGATGGATTGGACGAGACGGCCGAGGACGCCAAAATGGTCAAGTTTCTAGCTCGCAAGTTCGGTGGCGTGTTTCAGCCGGAGCTGCATTTCGACGGCCTGGTTCCCCCGGCTGGTGGTTCCTTGGGCAAGCTTCGCCAGATCGAATTACGTAAGGCCGAGCCTGAGCAAGGCTGGCTCAACGTCGGCTTCCGTTTGGTGCCCGATCCACAGGCGGCGCGGCTGAAGTAGTCGCGGATCGCTCGTTGGCTATCGAGACTATCCGTCGCCGATTTCGGCCATCACTTCTTCCGGCAGATTGAAGTTCGACGACACGCTCTGTACGTCGTCGTGATCGTCCAGACGTTCCATGAGCTTGAGCACCTTGCGAGCGTCTGAGGCGTCGAGGTCGACCGTGTTGGACGGAATGCGACTGATCTGTTTCAACTCTGGCTCGATGCCGGCGGCCTCCAACGCGTCGACCACTTCCGTGTAAACGTCGACTTCGCAAGTCAGTTGCAGCTTGTCCCCCTCCGGCTGGACGTCGTCGGCCCCATGTTCGAGTGCCAGCTCGACAAGGGTGTCTTCGTCGACGGCATCGGCTGGGAACAAGAACAGGCCTTTGCGCTCGAACATCCAGGCGACGCAGCCGGTGCCGCCGAGTTTGCCGTCGCAGACTTCAAAAATCTTGCGGACTTCAGGGGCAGTCCGATTACGATTGTCGGTGAGGATCTCGCAGAATACGGCCACGCCGCCGGCACCGTAGCCCTCGTAGACAATCTCTTCGAGGTTGCCACCTTCGAGTTCGCCAGTTCCCTTCTTGACGGCCCGCGTGATGGTGTCCTTGGGCATCCGCGCACTCTTAGCGTCGGAAATAGCAAGCCGCAGACGGGGATTCTGATCAGGATCGCCTCCACCCATCTTAGCCGCCACGATGATCGCCTTGGAGCACTTGCTCCAGACCTTGCCTCGTTTGTTGTCAATCAGGGCTTTCTTGTGTTTGATTCCAGCCCAGTGGGAATGACCAGCCATTACAACCTCTACTCCTGTCAATCAGATCGGCATTGATCGCCAGCGTGGTTCGCGACGACGCCTGTTACTAGTAGCTACTTAGTATATTTTACGATCTTTTCTTGGACCGGCTTCTTTTTATCGGTCTCGCCAGAAATGTCAAATGCGGTCAATGCGTCTTTCCATTGACGCACTGCCTCTTCAGCGCGATTCGCACCGATGAGTGCATCGCCCAGGTGGTCGAGGACCACGCCATCCTTCCGCTCAGAAAGCTCGACGGCGCGGGTTAGCTGCTTGATCGCGTCTTTAAAATTCTTTTGGCGGTAGTAGATCCAACCGAGCGTGTCGCGGTAGGCGGCGCTATCGGGTTCCATGGCGAGCGCTTCGCGAGAGAGACGCTCTGCCAACGCAAGCTCTTGATTTTGCTCCGCCCACAGGTAGGCCAGGTCGTTCTTGGCGCGGGTGTGCTCGGGGAACTCATCGAGCACTTGTAGAAGGACTTCTGCCGCCTGAGAGGGATCGTCGCCCAAGGAGAGAACATGCGACAAGGAGAGCCTCGATTCACGCACAATCTCGCGACTCTCCGACTCGTCGTACTTTTCGGCGTTCTTCGTGATCAGCGACTCGTAGATGGCACGAGCCAGGGCGAGCTTTTCCGCCCGCGTGAGAATCCAGCCGAGGCGGCTTTGGTAGTCGGCTGAATTCGGAGTTTGCTTGAGCGCGCGGCTTACCGCGGCGATCGCCTCCTCGTGCCGGTCGAGCATCGACAGCGCCCCGGCTAGGTAATAGTCGACGATCGATGAATCGCCTGGAAAGAGCTTCTCGTCGAGACCGCGCTGCAGAACCTTGGCCGCTTCGGCATACTTCTCGTTCATCAACAGATCGAGTCCCCAGGCCAGTAGTACCGACGGTCGTTCGGCATGATTGCTGGAAATGACCCGCTCGTAAAATTTACCCGCGATGTCGAATCGCTTTGCCTCGGTGGCGAGCATTCCGACCGCCAGGAATCGCCCGAACGCCCGTTCGATCGGCTGTTCGCTAAACTTATCGGCGGCCTCGACCAACGCCGCGAGCGTCTTGTCGTTTTCTGTCAGCGACGACAATGTGTCTCCCAGAGGGGCCAGGGTATTGGCCTGGGTGACGAGGTCCCCGAGCAACTGGAGCAGGGCGTCGTATTCCTTTGCCTCGTGATAGATCGTGGCCAGACTGCGGTAGCTTCGCACGCTCGGCTGCGACTGCATCAACTGTTCGTGCAGCTTGCGTCCCCCGGCCTGATTTCCCGCTCGCAAATACTCCTCGGCCAAGAAGGTCACCAGAGTGACGTTCTTGGGGTGCTCGCGAGCTAGGCGTTCGAGCCGACCGATGAACCGATCTTCGCTGCCTTGAGCGATGTGGATTTGCCGCAGCAACTCGTAGGCTTCGTTGGCGGCTTCTTCCGAGTTAGCGCTGAAGTAGTCATCTAGCTTGGCTTGTGCTTCTTTGGCTTTGCCTCGCTTGATCAAGATCTTCGCTTCGGCGTAGTCGCAGAAGGCGGCATCGGCTTGGTAGCTTCGGGCCTTGGTCAGCGCGTTAGCGGCCGAGTCGAGGCGACCGGCCTCGATGAACACATCGGTCATCACCAGGTAGATTGCCTGGCCTGCCTGTTCGTCGAGCTTCGCGGCCTGCTGATCAAGTCCGTAGAGTTCCGGATTGGCGAGTGCCTGGCGTACCTTGGTAAAGGCGTCGGCTGCCTGACGAGTTCGATCGAGCCGGTGATAGGTGCTGCCGGCAAGTTTGTGCAGCTCGAGCCAGACTTCGTCTCGCTTTTCCGCCTTCGCGGCCAGCGACTGTTCGTAAAGCTTCAGCAGTCGCTCGTCTTCTTCGAGCGAGGTCAGGTGTAGCGAAGCTCGCAGCAAGGCCAGTGAGTTTTGAGGGTCTTGTTCACTGAGCAGCACCGCGTAACGGGCTACGACTGGTCCCCGTTCGAGATCCTGCGCGAGCAGGACGACGCCACGAATCGCTTTGATGGACGTCGGATCGTAGAGCACCGCCCGCTGGTATTGTCGCAATGCATCGGCCGAGAGTTCACGCCGCTGGAGCAGTCGGCCCGTGGAGTAGTGCGCGAGAGCGCGAAGATCAAGCTCTTCTTTCGCCGTGCGCGAGGTCTGAGGCGAAAGCTTATCGGCGATGTCGTCGGTGAGCTGCCGCGAAGGGAGCGGCGTTGCTGCTCGCTCATTGGTTGCAGCCGCTGGGGCCTCGGCAGCCGACGTAGCGCTGGCGGAAAGGAACATCCCGATCAAGCTGCTCGCAATAAAGGATGTCCCCGTGAAGCTTCGACGGCACCGCGGAACCGGCAGGCCGACGAGCCAATTTGCACGTGGGGTGGCCTTACCAATGCCGGAAAGTCGCGAGCAATAGCGCAGCATGACGAGCTGTTCCTTAATCGCGAGCCGTCGTTGTCTGGCAACGTTATCTGGCAACCGACGGGGGCGGCGCGATTAACGTGGCTTCCGCTTGGTGATTCGCTTTGTGGCCGTTTTCTTCTTGACGACCTTCTTCTTAGCCGTCTTTTTCTTGGCAGTCTTTTTCTTGGCGGTGGCCTTCTTGGCAGTCGTCTTCTTGGCCGCCTTGGCTCGCTTGGTTACCGCCTTCTTCTTGACGGGCTTTTTCTTGGTGGCCGTCTTCTTTGTAGCCGCCTTTTTCTTGGCCGGAGCCTTGGCCTTCTTTGCCGGGGCTGCCTTCTTCTTGGCAGCCTTGGCCTTGGCTTTTTCAGCGGCTTTGGCCTTCGCCTTAGCGGCGGCAGCTTTTTCGGCCTTGGCCTTTTCGGCGGCTTCCTTGGCTTCCTTGGCCGCTTGCTCTTCGCGAGCCTTCTTGGCCTCGGAGGCCTTGGTCTTGCGTTTGGGGAAACGCTCCTTGGCGTCCGGCGAAATCGAAAGCAGCAACTTGCGAACTGCCGGCGAGTGCGGACTCTTTGTGAACTCGTAGGCGATCTGGTTTAAGAGACCGCCGAACTCGAGACCCTTGCTCTTGGGGATGGCCCGTTCCAGGCCAGGTACCTTCTTGGCCTTCTTTTCCTTCTCGTCGATCACGCCGAGGATGTAGAAGACCTCGAGAGCGCCGGGGCTGACGGGGATGTCATGTCCGCCGAGAGCGGTCTGGGTGATGTAGGAGACCCCGAAGCTGGTGACGCCTTGGTGCTTGCTGAGTTGCTTGACCGCGACGCCGATGTTCTGTTTCTTGAGGGCTTCGATGTCAAAGGAGTAGGCCGTCTCAAACACGCTGTGGAGCGTTTGCTTGACGCGTGTGGCGGCCGCCTTCGGATTGGGAAGCATAGAGAGCTTCTCGGACAGTTCCACGATCGTGCTGACGCGGACTTCATTCCAGTCGAAGAATTCTTCTTCCAGCACGGCGTAAGCCTTTTGGGCGGCTTCCGCGGGCGATTCTTCCAGGCAGCCGGCAAACACCAGCTGCTCCAGAAGCGGCAGGTTCATCGCCGCCGCCGGCGCCGGATAGTGCTTCTTGAGAACTCGGTGGATCTTCGTGATGAGCTCGGCACGATTCGCAGGGGGCATCTTTTTCTTTCCGTCCTCTAATTTGTTGCTAAGAAGAGCCGACAATCGGCGGCTGTTGTTGTTTGTTCGTTACTCTTCGCTATTCTTCGCCGGTAGAGACTTCGCTCTCGCCGGTGTTTTTCGAAGTCATTTCCTCGGCACTTTCACCGTCGGCTTCGTCGTAATCGGCCTCGTCCAATTCGGCCTCTTCGTCGACCGGTTCCGGCAAGACTTTCTTCAAAATGCGTTCGACCTCGATGGAATGCTTCACACCTTGGTCGAGTTCAAATTGTAGCTTGGGAATGTAACGGGTATCGATTCGTTTGGCGACTTTCGACTGCAAGAAGCCGGCAGAACTTCGCAGGCCGTGCATGCTCAGGTTCTGGGCCGCCTCGTCTCCCATGATCGAAACGTACACTTTCGCGGCACGCATGTCCCCGGAGACTTCGACCCTGGTGACCGTCACGTTCTCGATGCGGGGGTCGTTGAGGTCCATTAAGATGGCCATGCTGACGACTTCGCGAATCGCTTCCGCAGCTTTTAGGACGCGTCGGCTCGGCATGCCATTACTCCCCGGCGAGGTGCGGAAATCGTGGTGAGAATCTTACTAGGTGGGATGGTTCGCGTGGGATTCTGAGTCACTGACAGGCCAACTGTCTCAAGGCGTGTTCCGGCTCAGGGTGTCTCTCAGGTCGCGTTGGCACTCTGCAGCGTTCCGCTTGGCGAACGATACGCGTCGCTCGCCAAGCAAGCGGCCGTCGCGCTGGTTGTGTCGGTCGCTGTTAATCGCCGGCCGAGGCGCTGCTCTCCAAGGTTCGGGCGACTTCGACAATCTGATAGACCTCGAGAATATCGCCCTCTTTGACGTCGTTGAAACCGCCCAGTTTGATACCGCATTCCAGGCCTTCACGAACTTCTTTGACATCGTCTTTGACGCGCCGCAGAGCCTCGATGGGGTAGTCGCCAATCACGGTCTGCTCACGAACCACGCGGGTTCGTGCTCCGCGCTGAACGTTTCCGCTCAGTACGCGGCAACCGGCGATCGTGCCAACTTTGCTGATCTTGAACGACTGCTGCACCAAGGCACGACCGAGATCTTGCTCGCGCTCTTCGGGTCGCAACATGCCTTCGAGGGCTTTC
>CAYLRE010000176.1:0-9791 GCA_964385715.1 uncultured Planctomycetaceae bacterium | reverse complement strand
AGATCGTGCATCACATGGCCATCGATATCGGTGAGGCGGAAATCACGCCCCTGAAAGCGGTACGTCAATTTGAGGTGGTCGACCCCCATTAGATGGAGGGCCGTGGCGTGAAAATCATGAACGTGAAACACGTTTTCTACCGCGTTATAGCCCAATTCGTCGGTTGCCCCGTAGGTAATTCCAGGCTTGACTCCGCCACCCGCCATCCACATAGAGAACCCCTTAATATGGTGGTCTCGTCCGCTCCCCTGTCCCATCGGAGTTCGGCCGAACTCACCCCCCCATAGGACTAGTGTGTCTTCCAGCATCCCACGCTGATCTAAATCCTTAATCAATGCCGCCGACGCCTGGTCGACCTCGCGAGCGGTGCCGGCAACATTCCCCTTGATTCCTTCGTGGTGATCCCAGCCGCGGTGATAAACGTGGGTGAATCGGACACCCCGCTCGGCCAATCGCCGCGCGAGCAGACAGTTGGCCGCGAATGACCCGTCGCCCCCCTTGGTGCCGTACATGTCAAGCGTCGCTTGTGATTCATCGGAGATGTCCATCAACTCCGGCACGCTCGTTTGCATCTTGAACGCCATCTCGTACTGCGCGATGCGGGTCGCAATCTCGGGATCGTCGACCAGGTTGTCGTGCTGACGATTCAATTCGTTGATCGCCTCGACAATCTCGCGCTGCTGCTTGCCATTCACGCCAGCGGGATTTCCGACATACAACACCGGGTCGCCTGTGGAGCGAAACTCGACACCTTGGTAACAGCTGGGCAGGAATCCGCTGTGCCATTGCCGAGCCGCGATCGGCTGCGCCTGACCATGGTTACCGACCGAAGTCAGCACCACGAAACCGGGCAGATTATCACTGTCGCTTCCCAAACCGTAAAGCATCCACGATCCCCACGAAGGACGACCAGACACCGACGAACCGGTATTCATAAAAGTATGAGCCGGGTCGTGGTTAATCTGCTCGGTACGCATCGAGTTGATGATGCAGAGCTTGTCGGCCACACCACCGATGTGCGGGAACAGGCCGCTAATATGCTGACCAGAATCGCCAAATTTCTTGAACGGATGCTGCGGTCCGAAGCAGGTTAACGTCTTACCCTGCAACTGCGCGATGGGCTGCCCCTTGGTGTACGATTCGGGCATCGCCTGCCCATGCATCTCGGCCAACTTCGGCTTGTAATCGAGCGTCTCAAGATGCGACGGACCACCGGCCATGCAAAGATAGATGATTCGCTTGGCCTTGGGCTTGAAGTGCGGTTTCTTCAACGGGTCTTCGTTGCCGCCCGTTGCCGCCGCAGCGGAATTACCCAGCGGTAGCGTCGGGCCCAACGTGGCGGCCAGCGCGGCGGAGCCGAGACCGATCGAGCCACGACGAAGAAAGGTACGACGTGCAAGTTGCAGGCGAATCGCTTCAGCAAAGTTCATGTTGGGTTGCGTCATAACGCGGTCCTTAGCTAGGCCCAAGGCAGGATAAATGTCGGCCGCCCCGATTCATTTCCGGACAGCAGTTCATTTCCATTTTTGTGAGTCTTGTCTGATTTAGTATCGGTTAATGGTCTCGTGAAGATTCATAATCACTCGCCCCGCCGACGTGTACGCAGCCAATTCCGCGACATCGATCCCATCTGGAACCGGCTTGTCTCCGACCGATACAAACTTCTTAGCCGCCTCCGTGTCGCTGCGATAATTCCCTAGGTGAAGTTCGATGACCTTGCTGACTACCGTCAGTTCACTCGCCGTCGGCTCGCGTTGCAGAACCTGCGCAAACGCGAATTTGACTCGCTCCGCCGCCGAAGAACCGCCCTCGGTCAGCATCCGTGTCGCCAACACTCGAGAAGACTCCACGTAGGTAGGATCATTGAGCAGCACGAGCGCCGCCAGCGGCGTGTTACTGCGCGGCCGCTCAACAGAACACTCTTCTCGCGTCGGAGCGTCGAAGGCCTTCAAACTGGGGTGCAAGAACGTCCGCTGCCAGTGTGTGTAGACGCCGCGACGGTACTGTTTCTCGCCCTTGTCGGCGTAGTACTTTCGCTTCGGGAAATTCAGGTGAGCGTAGTAGCCGGCCGGTTGATACGGCCGCACGCTTTTGCCGCCAACCTTGCGAACCAGCAACCCACTGGCCGCGAGTGCGTTGTCGCGGACAATTTCAGCCTCAAGGCGGAAGCGTCCCTGTCGAGCGAGCAGCCGATTGAAGGGATCTCGACGTCGGTCGTCTTCGCTGGAAACCGAAGACTGTCGGTAGGTCTCGCTCATCACGATCAACTTGAGCATTCCCTTTACGTCCCAACCACTCTCGCGGAATTCGGCCGACAGCCAGTCGAGAAGTTCGGGGTGCGAGGGAACGTCACCTTGGGATCCAAAGTCACCCAGTGTTGTCACCAGGCCCTTGCCAAACAACATCTTCCAAAGGCGATTAACGGTAACGCGGGCCACGAGCGGATTGTCCTCGTGGACGAGCCAATTCGCCAAATCCAAACGCGTCTGCCGGCGTTCACCGGTATCGAGGGCAAACATAAACTCCGGCGTTTCCGGCTGCACGATCTCACCGCTATCGTCGAGCCAGTTACCACGCGGAAGTACCCGCATCATTCGCGGTTCGATCGCTTCGCTGACCAGTACCAACGGAATCGGCTCCAGAAACGCATGCCGTTCTTGTTCAATGTCTTTGATCGCCTGACGCGCTGGCTCCAATACCGACGTGATGTCGCGGAATCGCTGGGAAACGAGTTTCTTCTCTTCGTCCGTTCGTTCGATGAGCGGCGTCGCGAGAGCATCGGCCAAGGCCTTATCTAGCTCGTCTTCTCCACCGGCCTGCACGATCTTCTCGTCCGCGTTGTCATTCGTGGCCAAGAAGCGGAAATAGCCCAACGTTCGCTCACGACCATGATTCTGATGAATCGTGATTCGCAGCTTCACCGGCGTGCCGTCTCCGAGCGGAGTCTTCGTGTGATAGACCGCCTCGTGGGAAATACCGAGTTGCGGGGCCACCGCCCAGCCACGATCGACCGCTTCGGTCTTGCCATCGATGGCGTGAGCCGCGGTGTAGCCAGGAGCGTCAAACGTGGATGATGATTTGTGAAGTTCTACCTTTTGGACACCCTCGGGCGTGATCACCTCAAGCTCCATCTCGTTGATCACGAGGCTTCCGCTGTACGACCGGCCAGGACCCTTATTCGGCAGCGATTCATGGTGCAACATTTCAAACCGGAATGCCGTGATCTCGGCCAGCGTCGTTTCCAGTTCGACCGTGTAAAGATCAATGTCCGGCGAGGTGCCACTGGCCAGGATCGAACCATCTTCAAGAATCTTGAGCGTCGCTCCGTGGGCACTAACCGCACTGCTGGGCATGACCGTCGTCCAAACCGCACGCCGGGAAGCCAGGTCGGCTTCCCACTCAGCCTGGGCCACGTCAAGTTCCGGCGTCTGCGTCTTGAGCACATCGCGGGCCGCAATCACCTTCTCATTCAATTCATCGAGTTGAACCTGCTGTTCCGGCGTCGGCAGCCGCGTCGGCACCTGCTTCTCGACCGCGTTCTCCTTGATATCTGCGAAGTAGGTCGCCAGCGTGTAGAAATCGCGAGTCGTGAACGGGTCGTACTTGTGGTCATGGCACTCGGCACAACCCAACGTTGTTCCCATCCAGACGCTGGACACATTGCGCACCCGGTCGGCAGCGTACTTGGCCCGATATTCCTTTGGCTGAGCACCGCCTTCCCGCGTCGTCATGTTAAGACGGTTGTAGCCCGAGCCAATCTTCTGTTCGATCGTGGCGTTAGGTAGTAGGTCGCCGGCCAACTGCTCGATCGTGAATTGATCGAACGGTTTATTGTTGTTGAATGCATCAATCACGTAATCCCGATAGGGCGTGTGCTCACGCAAACTGTCACCGTGAATGCCATTCGTGTCGGCGTAGCGAACTAAATCGAGCCAATCGATCGTCATTCGCTCGCCGTAGTGAGGCGAAGCGAGCAACCGATCGACCACCTTCTCATAGGCGTTCTCCGACTTGTCCGCCAAGAAAGCTGCTACCTCTTCTGGCGTCGGTGGCAGGCCGGTCAAATCGAAACTCAAACGACGAATCAACGTCCGCCGGTCGGCTTCTTTCGACGGAGTCGCACCTTGCTTCTGAAGACGTTGACGAACAAACGAGTCAACCGGATGCTCGACGGCTTTAACCTCGGGAACTTCTGGGCGATCGATCTTCTCGTAGGCCCAGTGGTCGGCGTACTCGGCTCCCGAGTCGATCCAGCGACGAATCAACTCAATTTGATCCTTCGTTAATGCGGGCTGGGAGGAGCCAGCCGGCGGCATTTGAAGATCCGGGTCGGTGCTCGTGATCCGCTCGAACAGCGTGCTCGCCTCAGCGTCGCCAGGAATAATCGCCTCGGTATCGTCGACGGCGCTCTCACGATCGTCGAGCCGCAGGTCGGCTTCGCGTTCCGCTTCATCGAATCCGTGACACGCAAAACAGGAATTCGACAACAGCGGACGTATATCGCGAGTAAAGTCGACCGGTTTCGCATGCGACTCGCCTGCTTCTTCGGCAGCCTGAAGATCGGCATCAGGTGGCATGGCGAGCAAAACGAGCGAAATCGAGCCGGCCAACAGGAACCGGGAATAAGACGAACAGCAGAGGCCGATCATCGAGGAAGTCTCCAGAATGACGCGTAGGGCGGGACATTTAGGTGGGGCGGTCGGCCATCGGCAGCAAATCTACGCGCGGCGACCGTTCCCTGATTTTAGCAGGTTTTGCCTGGAAAAGGGAGCACAAGAGTGGCGACATTCTTAACATACGGCTGCGTGATTCTTGCGGAAACGCCGCCATTTCAACGAAAACAGGTCGTTTGTAGCCGTGGTTAGAGCGTGCCAACTCGCACAGTTGTCTTTCCGCACGTTACAATAGACCTAGCTGAGACCTTATATATGGCACCAATTCGTGCCGCTTTCTTGCGTCACGCCCGCCACAGGCATTTACCCCCTTCATAAGCCGCCATCGATCTACCGGCTCGTTCATGTCGACTGCCGCATTGCTAACCGACCTGGGAAACCTCTTCCCCCCCGACCGGCTGATGACCTCCGCGGCGCAGGTGACTCCGTATGAGTCGGATGGACTGACCGCTTTTCGTGGTCGCCCGGTGGGAGTCGTTCTGCCAGAGACACAGGAAGAAGTCATTGAGACGGTCCGGCTATGCCACAAGCATGGCGTCCCGTTCATGGCCCGCGGTAGTGGGACCAGCCTGAGCGGAGGCTCGGTTCCAGTTCCCGGCGGTTTGGTGATTGCCATGAATCGCCTTAACCGCATCCTCCGCTACGAACCCCAACAGCGGGTCGTGGTCGTTGAGCCAGGCGTCATCAATCTCCGCGTTACAGAACATGTCGCGCCCGACCGACTTTACTATGCGCCCGACCCTTCCAGCGGTCCCGTCTGCACGATCGGCGGCAATGTGGCCTTCAATTCCGGGGGCGTTCATTGCTTGAAGTACGGCATGACCGCCAATCACGTGTTGGGCATGAAGTGCGTGCTGCCCGACGGAGAAGTCGTCACGCTTGGCGGGGACAGCCTGGAATCGGTCGGCCCCGACCTGACTGGCATGTTCGCCGGCAGCGAAGGCCTGTTCGGCATTGCTCTGGAAATCACGCTGCGACTCTTACCGAAACCGGAAGTCTACCGGGCATTTCTGGCTGCCTACGACTCGCTAACGGCGGCAGGCGATGCGGTCTCGATGGTCGTAGCCAGCGGGCTGCTTCCTGGGGCGATGGAAATCATGGACCGCCTGGCAATCGATGCTGCGGAAGCGGCCGTGAATGCCGGCTATCCCGACAGTGCCCAAGCGGTGTTTTTAGTGGAACTCGAAGGCCCCCGAGAAGAGGTCGCCGCCGAAGAACCACGTCTGCTCAAAGTCCTCGACGATTCCGGCGCAACGGAAATACGAATCGCCCGCGACGAAGCGGAGCGAATGACCTTTTGGAAGGGACGCAAGAGCGCCTTCTCCGCAGTCGGCCGCTTGAGCCCAGATTTCATTGTCCAAGATGGAGTCGTGCCACGCAGCCGGTTGGGCGAGGCGCTTGGCGAAATCCAGCAGATCTCCAAGAAGTTCGGAATTCGCGTAGCCAACGTGTTTCACGCTGGCGATGGCAATCTGCATCCGCTGATCATGTACGACGGTAACGTCGAAGGCGCACTCGAAGACGCGGAACGCTGCGCGGGCGAAATCCTGCGAATGTGCATTCGCATGGGTGGTTCCATCACGGGCGAGCATGGCGTCGGCCTGGAGAAGACTGCCTACCTCGGCGAGATGTACGAGCCCCGCGACACGAAGTGCATGTACGCCATTCGCAATGCGATCGACGTTAAGAACATCGCCAACCGAGGCAAAATGCTGCCCGACGGCGAAGCCCCCGCTCTCACCAGCCACGGAGCTCATCCGCTGGAACAACAGGGCATCATCTCTCGCGAATGATCGCAACTAAATAGTCACGGCGCATCCCCGCTCACGCACCGACTCGCCAAGCCCACACACCTAAACAGCCCACACACCTGCCCAGAACGACAACGAGAAACAGCCCATTGGAAACTGCATCGACCATCGCCGACGTCCAAGCCGCCGTGCGATCCCGCACGCGCGTGCATGCGACCGCCGGTGGTTCCAAGTCGGCGTTGTCGGCCGGTGCGAATCTCTCGTTGACCGGCCTTTCAGGCGTCACGCAGTACGATCCGAGCGAGTACACGTTCACGGCCCTGGCGGGGACTCCCATCTCAGAGGTTGCCGCGCAGCTCGCCAAGCACGGCCAGTATCTCCCCTTCGATCCTCCTTGGGCCGATGACGGGGCCACCCTTGGCGGCAGCATCGCCGCCGGTTTGTCTGGACCGGCTCGATACCGCTACGGTGGCATTCGCGATTTCCTCCTGGGAGTGCGAATCGTCGATGGTCACGGCAATGTGATTCGCGGTGGTGGTAATGTCGTCAAGAATGTGGCCGGTTTCGACATACCCAAGCTCGTTACCGGGAGCCTAGGCCGATTCGGAATCATCGTCGAGGCCTCGTTCAAGGTCTTCCCTGCTCCGGAATCGACTGCCACGATCCTGGCGGAACTTCCCAATCTTCAGACGGCGATGGCAATGGTCGATCGTCTGGCCGTTTCACCGCTCGACTTGATGTGCCTCGACCTGGAACCGCCAGGCAAGTTGTGGATTCGCATTGGCGGGATCGGCGATGCTCTCCACGCACGACTCACCCGACTGACGACGTTGCTAGAGAAAGAAGCCACGATCGCGACCTTTACCGAGGATGCCGAGATCTGGCACGACGCGGCCAACATGCGTTGGGCAAGAAAGTGTTCGCACATGGTCAAGCTTCCGCTGGTCCCCACCGACGTCATGCGGCTGGAGAAACGCATCGCTCGCTGGAACGGCGAGGTGACTCGACGCTACTCCGTCGGGGGCAATGTAGCTTATCTTGCCTGGAACGATCCAAACATCACCGACACCCTGCAGTCGACACTTCGCTCCGCCAACCGGCGTGCGATCGCACTGCAAGGTGACTGGGACAGCCCACTGCTCGGCCCCGTGGACAACAATGCGATGAAGCAGCGACTGCTCCAGGCACTCGATCCAGACGGTAAGTTCGAGCCGGCATACGCCGGCAGTGTGACTTAAGAATCCAAAACAACGCGGCCTCCCTCGACCCAGGCGGCCTTCAAGATTAACAGCCGAGTCTCCATGCAACACACGATTCCCATCAGCGAATGTGGTCCCGCCGGCGAAGAGATGGCTAAAGCGGTCGCCACTTGTGTTCATTGCGGGTTCTGCTTGCCAACTTGCCCCACCTACGAAGCGCTCGGCGAGGAAATGGACTCCCCGCGTGGGCGAATCTTCCTGATGAAAGAGGTTCTCGAAGGCAAGCTGCCGATGGAAGAGGCTTTGCCCTATGTCGACCGCTGCCTGGGTTGCGTGAGTTGCGTCACCGCATGCCCTTCGGGTGTTGAGTATGGCGAATTACTCACGCCGTTTCGCGCCGAAACAGAAGCGGTTCGCAAACGGAGCTTCTTCGATCGCCTACTGCGGCGTTTCGTTCTGGAAACGCTCCCCTACCCCAAGCGGTTTCGTCTGGCCGCAATGATGGGGCGCATGGCCCGACCGCTTCGTGATCTGATCCCCGGTCGTGCCGGCGATATGTTGGAACTGTTGCCAGCCAAACTACCGCAGGCCGATCGGCTGCCGGAAATATTCCCGCACCAAGGCAAACGACGGGCTCGCGTCGCTCTGCTCGTGGGCTGTGCGCAACAAGTCATCGCCCCGGCAATCAACTGGGCCACGTTGCGTGTACTCGCAGTCAACGGTGTCGAGGTTGTTATTCCTAAATCCCAAGTTTGTTGCGGTGCACTAGCGGCACACACCGGTGCAGCCTGGCAGGCCAAGAAATTCGCCCGCGAAAACCTGGCTGCATTTCCAACCGATGTCGACGCGATTCTGACGAACGCGGCTGGTTGTGGCTCCGGCATGCACGAGTACGGCCTCTGGCTTGCCGGCGAACCGGAACAAGAAGCGGCCGAACGATTCGCCGAACGCTGCCAGGACGTCTCGCTGTTTCTCGATCAATTGGGCATGGTCGCTCCTGCGGCTCTGCGTGAACCGACTCGCGTCGCCTATCACGACGCCTGTCATTTGGCTCACGCCCAGGGTGTGCGGGCCGAACCGCGCCGGTTGCTCCGTGCAATTGGCAACGTTGAGCTGGTCGATGTGCCGCGAGGCGAACTCTGTTGTGGTTCGGCAGGAACGTACAATATCGAGCAACCGGAGATCGCCGCTCAGCTCGGCCGCCAAAAGGCCGATGCGATCCTTTCCACCAAGTGCGATGCCGTAGCAACCGGCAATATCGGCTGTATGGCACAATTGGAATCGCACCTCGCACGTGTAGAACAGCCACCTCGGGTACTGCATACGATGCAGTTACTCGACATTGCTTATCATCCGGGGATCTATCAGCTAGGACAGGTCGATTCGACCGAGGACGCCGCATCGCCCCCGCCGATGCCGACGGCCGCCGACTAGGCCCCCGCCCCCTTTCGGGTCACTTCACAGGCGATATTCGCCTGTTTATGAAGGTATTTCGCGGCTTTCTGCCTGGACCGTCCTGCCGGCCGGACCTCATGTTGCGAGCTATAATGGTGTATTATTTCCGCTTCCGCGAGGTGGGCGATCCTGCGCTATATCGCACGCCTGCCTCATCGGACGTCGCCCAGCCTTTCGCCAATTCATCCTCCCCTGGCGATTGCACGACTCGTTCCCGAGCCACCCTAGAAACGTCCCCATGATTCGCACCCGCTGCTGTCGCTTAAATACTCTCGCGCTGCCTGTCTTCATCGCAGGTCTACTGCTGCTTGGATTCTTGCTGGCGCCCACCTCGTGCCAAGCCCAGCCAGCCATTGCCAAGAAAGATCCGCTAACCGGATACTCCGACTACGCGTCGCTACAGAAGCAACTACACGAACTCGCCGCTAGCAAGTTCGTCACCGTTGAGTCGCTCGGCAAGACGCTCCAGGATCGCGATGTCTCGCTGATCACGATCAGCAGCGATCCCAAGACGGCCAACGAGAAGCCGGCCATCGCCATCATCGGTGGTGTCGACGCTGGCCACCTTCTTGGCACCGAAATCGCCCTCCATATCGCTAAGCATTTGGTCGCAGATTCCAAGCACGATGAGACTCGCGATCTGCTACGGAACTTCACGATCTACGTTATCCCGCGTCCCAGCCCCGACGCGACCGAGAAGTGCTTTGCGCTGC
>CAYLRE010000175.1:0-9835 GCA_964385715.1 uncultured Planctomycetaceae bacterium | reverse complement strand
TGATGTCCGGCTTCGTTGCCGTCGTAATGACGGTCCTATGGTTCATGGGTGGTTAGCCGTTCCATTTCAGCTGACGCCAGGGATTCGAATCGGTTAGGTTCCCGGCCCGTATGTTCGAGCGTTCGAGCACAAAACGCGCGCTCGAAGTGCCGAAAACGCCCAGATTTCGATTGTCTGCTGGCCTCTCAAATATTGACGCTATCCGCTGGCGCCAGATATACTTAACGTCATCGCGGCCGATGACGAAAAGGGCCTTAATTCGCCGCCGTCATTGGTGAACATTGTTGTCTGTGAACACGAAAATCTGTGATCACCGCCCGGCTGCGATCCCCGCCCTCTAACGATCAGCAGTTGCCCCGCCCATGACGATTCTGTTTGACGCAATTCGTTGTCGCGCCCTTCCTCTTTCGCTCTCACTAGTGTGCGTGGTCAGCTCGCTGCTTCTGCTCGCGCAGCGGGCACATTCCGACGATGCTAAAAACTCAGACGCGGCCTCGACGGCATACAGCGACGAGCAACTAGAGTTCTTCGAGCGAAACGTACGTCCTTTGTTGCTGGAGAAATGCACCGCCTGTCATGGTGACGAACAGCAAGAGGGCGAACTGCGGCTTGATTCGCACGTAGCCCTGCTAGAAGGTGGCGACCGCGGTCCGGCAGTGGTGCCCGGTAATTCGAAAGAAAGCCTACTGATTCTCGCGGTTCTTCACGACGAAGAGGAAGATCTGGCGATGCCACCGGATTCCGAGCCGCTTTCCAAAGAAGAGATTGACGCCCTGGCAAAGTGGATCGATGACGGGGCCGCCTGGCCTAAGGATGTCGCCCGCATAGGCGCCGACACGCCGACCGATCGTCTGGAGGAGTTGAAGGAAAGTCATTGGGCGTTTCGACCGGTCGCCAAACCGGCTCTCCCCTCGGTCGAGAACACCAGTTGGCCACGGAACGACATTGACCGCTTCATTCTGGCCGCTCAAGAAAAGGCAGGTGTGGTCGCCGCACCCGAGGCAAGTCGACGTACGCTCGTACGCCGCGCGTTCTTCGATCTTATTGGCCTGCCGCCCACGCCTGCCGAAATCGACGAGTTCGTGAACGACACGTCGGCGGACGCCTACGAGCAACTCATCGAACGCCTGCTTGCCCGACCAGAATATGGGCAGCGTTGGGGCCGGCACTGGCTCGATGTCGTCCGTTACGCCGACACCGCCGGCGACGCTTCCGACTATCCCGTGCCCGAGGCCTACAAGTATCGCAACTATGTGATCGACGCCTTCAACCGCGACCTACCGTACGACGAATTCATTCGCCAGCAGCTGGCCGGGGATTTGCTGCCGCATGAAAACGACGACGATCGTTGGGAAAAGGTAATCGCGACCGGTTACGTGATGATCTCACGTCGAATCGGGGTCGATCCGGTCGGCCTGCGGCACATCACACTCGAGAACACGATCGACAACCTGGGCAAGACCTTCATGGGGCTGACGCTCGGTTGTGCCCGTTGCCACAACCACAAGTTCGATCCCGTTCCGACCAGCGACTACTACGCTCTGTACGGCATCTTCGACAGTTCCGTCTACCCGCACGCTGGTTCAGAGCATGCCCCCTATCGTCGCGACTTTGTCTATCGAGTTGGTAAGGAAAAGGCAGACGAGATTCTCAAACCGTACCGCGAGAAGCTTGCCCCTTGGGACAAGAAGGAACGGGCCAAATTCAACGAATACCAAGAGCTACAAGGTAAGAAGACCGATCCGAATCGCACGCGATCAACCGTGTGGGCAGAGCTGGAAGTGATTCGCGAGCAACGCCGCCCGGTGGCCGAGGCCTTTCCGCCTTTGGAAATTGCCTATGCAATCGCTGAAGGACGACCGCACGACGTGCATGTGCAATTGGCCGGACAGCGCAACAAGCTTGGCGAACTCGCCCCCCGTGGATTCTTGCAGGTGCTCGGTGGACAGAAATTAGCAGAAGGCAACAGCGGTAGCGGCCGCCTGGAACTGGCCAACTGGATTGCCGATCCGAAGAATCCGCTGACCGCTCGGGTAATGGTCAATCGCATCTGGCATTACCACTTTGGCCATGGCCTAGTGAAGTCGACTAGCGATTTCGGCCTGCGAGGTAAGACGCCGACGCATCCCGAGCTGCTCGATTACCTGGCGACCTATTTCTTCGAAAATGGCTGGTCCGTCAAACAGATGCACCGCCTGATCATGCAATCACAGACGTATCGCCTGGCCAGTAGCGATGTTCCCACGAGCTCCGCGGTCGATCCGCTCAATGATCTGCTGTGGCGTGCCAATCGACTGCGGCTGAGCGCCGAGCAGATTCGCGATTCGCTACTGATGTTTGGTGGTGAGCTCGATGTCACGCCAGGCGGACGTCATCCGTTCCCGCATCACCTGACGTACTTCTACCGGCAGCACGAACCGTTTAACGGCTTCTTTCCGCACAACAAGCGGAGCGTCTATTTGATGCAGCAACGGATTCAAAAGAACCCGTTCCTCGATCTGTTCGACGGTCCCGACGGCAACGTGCAGTTCGCCGAACGCCGGGCCACGACCACTACGCTTCAGGCCTTGTTCCTGATGAATTCCGAGTTCAGCCACCAGAGAAGCGATGCGATTGCCAAGCAGCTTCTCCAGGTAGAAGGGGGTGTGCCGGAGCGGGTGAATTGGGCCTATCAGACGATCTTTGGTCGTCCGCCAGAGGCCGAGGAGATCGAACGGGCGGAGGCCTTTTTGCGTAGCATGCGGAAGCAATTGGCCGATAAGGGAGTAGCGGACGAACAGCTTGAACTGCTGGCGGCATCGGCGTATCTTCGCGGTATGGTCAGCAGCAACGAGTTCCTGTTCGTGGACTAGCGTTTTGCGTCGCGTTTGGAATCGAATTCGAGAAGTAGGCGACTGAAGGAAAAGGCCCATTATGAAACCGACACGCCGTCAAATGATTCGCTCGCTTGCCGCTGGTGGATTGGTTCTGCCCGGTTTGCTCTCGGAACTACTCGGAGAAGGTGGCGGTGCGGCCATGGCGTCGGAGTTGGCCGATCCTGGCAATCCGTTGGCCCCCAAGAAGCCACACTTCCCCGCCAAGGCGAAACGCGTGATCTTCATGTTCATGACCGGGGGCGTGTCGCACGTCGATACTTTCGACCCTAAGCCCTACCTGACGCAGCATCACGATAAACAGCGAAGCAAGCACGAGTTCTTTAAGGGAACCGATTGGAAGTTCCAACCTCGCGGCAAGAGCGGTATCGAGGTCAGCGATCTGTTCCCGCATATCGGCGGCGAGATCGACGACATCGCTCTGGTTCGTTCGATGAAGAACATCAACGGCGATCACTTTGGCGCAACGATCGGCATCCACACCGGTTCGGCGACCTTCAACCGACCGAGCATCGGTTCCTGGGTCAGCTACGGTCTCGGCACCGTGAATCAGAACCTGCCCTCGTTCATGGTCATTTCGCCGGGTCTGCCCTATGCCGGTGGTCAGGTATGGGGTTCTGACTTCTTGCCGGTCTTGCACCAAGGTACGCGAATCGTGCCGGGCGCGGAGCCGATTGCCAACATGCACCGCCGCACGCTCTCAGGCGAAATGCAAGAGACCGAGCTCGACATGCTCGACTATTTCAATCGTCAGCATCTCCGCGGCCGCGAAGCCGACTCCAATCTGGCCTCGCGAATCAAGTCTTTTGAGACCGCCTTTGGAATGCAGGCCGCCGCGCCCGAGGCGTTTGACCTCTCTAAGGAATCGAAGTCGACCCTCGAAATGTACGGGCTGGAAGAAGGCGATACCGACAGTTTTGCCTGGCAGTGCATTGTCGGTCGGCGGTTGGCGGAGCGAGGCGTCCGGTTCATCGAACTGATCGACGGCGATTCGAGCGTCGACAAGAACTGGGATTCGCACGCCCACATGTCCGACTACAACCGCCTGGCCAAGAACGTTGACAAGCCGATTGCCGGTCTACTCAAGGACCTCAAGGCCCGCGGCATGCTCGACGACACGCTCGTGGTCTGGACCACCGAGTTCGGCCGCACGCCGTGTGCTTCGGGCAAGGGAGCCGGCGGTCGTGGACATCATGCCTCGGCTTACTGTTCTTGGATGGCAGGTGCCGGCGTCAAAGGGGGCACGGTCTACGGTTCCAGCGATGAACTCGGCGATCAGGTGGCCGAAAACCCGGTCACCGTGCACGACTTCCAGGCCACGATCCTCAACCAGCTTGGCATGGATCACACCAAGCTGACCTACCGCCACGCGGGTCGCGACTATCGCCTGACCGACGTCCACGGCCGCATCGTGCACGACATTGTGACGTAGGGGCGGCGGCCGTCTTTTCATCGGCGCAACCGCTACAGCTTGCCATTCTCTGCGGCGGGCGAAGTGTGCGTGGTCACTTCGCCGATAATAGACGAGCAGGGTTTGTATCCTTATCTCAAGTGCGGCATCGGCCGCATGCAGCTGAATCATGATGACTGGCCTGAACTCGATTCTCGCGGCACAAGAAGCGACCGTGCATAGCCAGATCGCCACGGCGGTCGCGGTCAAGCAGATCGGTGCCATGGAGCAGCAAGGTCAGGCCGCCGCAGATCTCTTGGATGCGGCGGTGAAGCTCAGCAAGTCGCTCACCAACGGCAGCCAGTTCGACGCGGTGGCCTAAGGGGCCGACTCACCATCATCGTCGATGGGACCATAGTGTTCCCACGACTCTTCTATCATGGGAGTCGTCGCCTGCCACGTTCCGTCTTTCCGAATCGTGAACGTTCCTCGGTACGACTCGCTAACGCCAAATCCACTATCGGGCGACCCAAAGTAGGTCGAGAAGCGGTAGGTCTGCGCCTCGACATCGACCTCAATACTTCCGATATGGACGCGATCGAAACCATCCTCGCCGGGTAGTTGAATCGCATCTAGATCGCCCTCGTGCCACCTGAAGGCCGAACTGTCACTGGCCACGAGGTTCTTCAGAGCTTGCTGCGCCAACCGCACTTCGGACGGAATTCGATCACACCACCAACGGGCAGCCCCGAACGCGCACGTCGAGAGCAGCAACAAGATACAAAGCGTCGACAGGCGGTATTGAAGGCGCTTCTTCATGAGGTGTCAGTAGTGTCGTCTTACCACCACGGCTTTTCAACTTGGCCCTCACCTGAAACTTTCGTGTGCTGCATATAGTAGATCCAGCCGACGATCATGTAGCCGAACAAGGACAGCACGGAGAGGACACCGGTTGCCAGCATCCAACCTGCTGGATCTAGTTTCACCAACGCCACCATCGTCGCGGCGCCATTCGCAATCGCAAGAATCAGCAGACAGACAGCGATCATTCGCCAGCGTGCCCACTTGGCCGAACGAGGCTTC
Source organism: uncultured Planctomycetaceae bacterium (assembly GCA_964385715.1). Classification (GTDB taxonomy): domain Bacteria; phylum Planctomycetota; class Planctomycetia; order Pirellulales; family UBA7805; genus MB-PLM-2. The sequence goes on along the minus strand of CAYLRE010000175.1, from coordinate 4,489 downwards.
TTGAAGATACCGAATATCGCGGCCAGGAACATTTGGAACAAGGCGCTCAGGCCCTCGCCAATCAGCTCAAAGATTAGGTCGGCCATCGCTCACTCCGCGTTACTCGTCGACAATCGGGTACGAATTCTTTTTGCAAGAGGATGCACTCGCCCCAAGTACTTCGACTTCTGCCCATGATTCTGATGCCTGAGAGCGGCGACTTTTTTTGCCAAATGCAGGAAAACGAGGTTGCGGTGAAAAAACTCGAAGCTGTTGGTACTGTGCAACTTGCGTCGACGCGTGTTTTTACTCGTTCTGGCCGTAACTCTTTGAGGCGCCAGTCCTTGGATTAATTTCGCCCCATTTGACGAGGACGCCAAAAAAGTCGGTATCCTGTTGTGGAGTGGTCTCCTGACCGCTCCACCGCAGCGCAGCCATAGTATCGGGAGGGCGAGGCTCGCGTCCGAGCCGCCGCGGTATCACGAGTGGATGTGCGACAAGCATGTAGGTCAGGCTGTGCCTGACGGAACCCAGGGATGAACAGAGAACCAAGGGGACCACAACAATCAGGCAACTCTGGTTCCCGCATGCACAGCATGCCCTACGATTACTAACCCGAAACGTAAGTGAGGGACACGACCAAACAGGTATACACAATCAATTGGCGGCCCCCGCTTGCGTCACGGAGTGCCGCGCGACTTTGGGCCAAGCCCGTGGTATCTCAAGCCTATTAACCAAATTGCCAAAGAACGGAGTGCGACTCTACAAACACGAACCCTATCACACCTGCCGGGTTCAAAACAATCAGGTTATCCAGTCCGACTGGACAAACCGCCCGCTGCCTGCCCACCATGTAAGAAGCAAAGCTACGCTCGCCCAGCCGTTCATTTCCACCAGGAACAGGCATGAACAATTCGGAACAAAATCGGAACAAGGTCGTCGCCGAGACGCCCTATTTGAGTCTCGTCGATCGCGACGGTTGGTCGCACGTCGAGCGCAAGAATTCGAGCGGCGTTGTTTGCATTGCGGCCCTGACCGAGGACCGCGAAATCGTGCTGATCGAACAGTATCGCCCGCCAGTGGATGGCAACGTGATTGAACTCCCGGCCGGCCTCTCTGGCGACCTGGCTGAGCATGCTGACGAGGCATTCGAAGCAGCGGCCCGTCGGGAGTTGTTAGAGGAGACCGGCTTTCAGGCAGAGACCATGGTGCGCAAGATCGATCTGGCATCGAGTGCCGGCTTGACCAATGAGGTCGTAACCATGTTCCTTGCCGAGGGGCTAGAAAAGATCGCTCTCGGCGGTGGCGATGAGAGCGAGGACATTACCGTTCACGAAGTGCCGATCGACTCGGTCGACGACTGGCTGGTCGAACAGGTCGCAGATGGCAAGCTGATAGATGCCCGCGTTCACGCGGGAATCTATTTCTTGACGAAGTAGCGCGTGTGAAAGAACCGGCTTGCAACGAGCCACAAGGGCCGACGGCGGCAAAGCGAGGCCAAGTACTTGTACAAAACGAGCGACTATTCCTGCTTTTCGTCGAGGCCGTACTTCTTATTGATCTCGTCGTAAGTCGACTGGATCACGTCATGCACGTCAAGCTTGCCGCCGATGATTTCATCGGAATAGGGAATTCGCTTGCTGGCGTCGGGTAGCTGCGGCTCTTCCGTGGCAGGGGGTGGCCAGACATCTTCGTCGATCGCTGCGATCCGCACTCGGATATCGTCCTTGGTGATATTCCAGACCATGTAATCCAAGGCGAGCGTGAGCGGGCCGTCGTAGGTCTTGCGGATCCGGTCGTTGATTCCCGGCGTGGTGTCGTGGTCCTTGAAGAAGTGATAGGCCACGGCCATCCGTGGTTTGATACGCGACATGACCTTGCCGAACGCTTCGGGCGCCGTGTGGATCTGTGTCCCGACCGCGAGCGCACTCTGTGGGGTGAACTTGAACTTCGTGATCATGTCCGGCACGGCGATAAAGCACTCGTGAATGGCCAGGTCGGCGTCCTTGGCGTATTGGTCGTACCACTTGTTAGGAAAGGTGTCCCCGCCGAACACGAACTTCATGCCGTTCCATTCCAGGCTATAGCTGACTGGGCCATCGAGCGAATGGATCGCCGGCCAGCTGCGAATGGTTACGCCATTCTCCTGGTAGACAACCTGATTCATGCCCATGTAGTCGAACTCGTGGGCCTCGATGTGGTAGCCACGCGGATCGGTGAGACCTTGGCGTCCATCGAGATCCCAGGTTAGCGCCTTGCGAAGATGTTCGACGGCGTACTTCGTGCCCCGCTCGGGTGTATCGCCACTGGGTCCCCAAACCCGTAGCGGCTTCTGTCGGCCGGCCAGGGCTCCGCCGACAAACAGGGCGTCCAGATCGCCGAAGTGATCGGTGTGGAGATGACTGAGAAAAACCTTATCAAGGTAGTTGTATGGAATCTGCATCGCCGAGATTCGTTCCGCGGAACCGGTTCCGATGTCGAAGATGAACTTGTCGCCGTTGCCCAATTCGAGCAGCCAGCAGGAGGCCGCCTGTTTCGGACGAGCGGTGGGCATGCCGGTGCCACAGGCGATCAGCCGCATTTCATCCGGGCCCAGGTCTTCGCTATTGGGCGAGTAGAAGTCACGCAAACGGGCCGCGACTGGCGAATACTTCGCTTTGGTGTCAGCGTTCTTCTCTTTATTCTCTGCGGCGACTGCCCGAGCCGGTGCGTCTGGCGTAGCGTTGTTGCAACCTAAGAAGTAGCCAATGGCTCCCGCGATGATTACCGCGAGCGTGACGGGAGTGGCGAAACGTCGGACTTTAGCCATGGCATTATCTCCTGGATAAAGAGAGCCCTGCTAGTCGCAGCAGCTCCGGGGAGCGGGCAACATGACGACTTCACACAAGTGATCCTAGGAAAGGCTGAAATGTCTCCATGGATCATGGCTGTTTTGTAGGCTAACATGGCTGAAGTGCGACCTCAACTACTTGAGCACAAATAGTTCTTGAAATTACGACCTCATGCGCGCGGGCGCGCCACAAGGTTTGGGATGCTCGCATTTCGCCGAACGCTGCTTGCGCTGGTAATCGGTCTGCTGGTCTTTGCAGATCACGTTGTCGGCGACTTGATGGTCGCAACCCGTGCGATGAAGGCTTCGACGATCGCCGAGATCTTTGTGGAAGAAGGAACGGTGCGCGTCGAACTGGAGATTGGGGCGGCCGACCTACTGGCGTTTCGAAATCTCATGCCGGACGAGCTCTATGCGAAGCTCGAAGCGCCGTCAGATGAATCGCGTTCGCATGCGCAGCGGCTCAAGCATTTCTTTGCAAACGAATTGGTTATCAGAGCGGACGATGGTCCTCCTCTGCCGGGGCGCATCGCGCGATTCGCCGTCCGCAAGCGGATCATTCGCGACGAGGTTACAGGCGAACCCGCTACTTTGAAAGAGTTTCGCGGGCAAGATGATCGCGTCCAGGACGTCGACGAGCTCGTTGTGGTGGCAGAGCTGCTCTACGAGATGGAGGGGAAGCCGGCAAAGTTGACTCTTCAGCCACCGCTTATAGGCGAGGGCGCACAGAGCCGTGCGAATATCGGCTTCGTGGCTTACCACAACTCCCTTCCGGTCAACGATTTTCGCTATTTGGCCGCGGCGGCGATCTTGAATCTCGATTGGGACGACCCTTGGTATTCTCGCTTTCGTCACCCCAATCTGCGCAGGCAGTACGCGGCTCCATTGTCGGCGTTTTTATACGTTGAGCCGTACGAAGTGCGAAAAGAGATCATTGTCCGTCCTAAGGACTTGGAAGCCTGGATCGACTTGGGCCTGGGCGACCAAGCGGTGATTCCGGTCGATCGCCAGGAAGAACTCAAGCGACGCGTCGCCGAATTTCTTGCCGACAAGAATCCGCTCTTGGTCGATGGGCAGGAAGTTGAGGGGCGACTTGATCGCATTCACTTCATCCACCGCACATTGCGAACGACAGGCATTGTGGATCCGCCGGTCGATCTCGACGTAACTTCCGCCACGCTGGGCGTGATCTTCGTCTATCCCGTGGCGAAACTGCCGCAGAAGGTCTCCATGCATTGGGAGTTGTTTAGTCCCAAGATTCAGGAGGTGCAGGCCGTTGCGTCCGACGAGGCGGGCGGGCTGCCTTCAATCACGACGCCGACCAATCCAAATGTGGAGTGGCAGAACTATCTCAAGAGTCCCAGCGTGCTCGGGCCGGTGCCGATCGCAATTCCGTCATCGTCGTTCGTGCCCATTCCACTGGTGACGGCCTTGTGTGGTGGGGTGCTTGTTTCGCTATTGGTCACGTTAGTGCGAGCGAGCAGGGCAGTGCGGCCAGAAAATGCGGCCGCGTCGCCAAAGAATCGATCGCGTCTACTGCTGGCCAGCGTGGTAGTAACTGTGATCGGAGTTGTCGCCTTCCCTTATGCCCGCGTCGTGGTGGCGAATCCGTTCGGTCAGTCAGGAACGCTTGAGTCGGAAGAGGCGATCGAGCTGTTGACTGGGCTGCTCTACAACGTC
>CAYLRE010000174.1:0-9846 GCA_964385715.1 uncultured Planctomycetaceae bacterium | reverse complement strand
AAACCGTTCCCGTCCATCGAGCAGTAGGCACCACCACGAGTCCGGTCAGGCTACGCCGGGGCAACTTTTTGTGTCAATCCCAACTTGGGAAGTGCGATTTTCACTGGCTAACGATAGCAGCTCACGAACGGCCTAAAGTCGGCAATTTCATTCCGTCCTTGCTGGTTACCAGATTCAGCCAAGGTCGCCATCACCGACGCAGGTTGGCCGAGGGCCGGCCATCGGATCTGAGCGCACAAAAAAAGCCCCGCCGTTTCTCACCGGGGCTTTCTCTGTATCATTCTTACGGCCGACTTAGCGGAATCGGCGATAAGCCAATAAACCTAACAGACCAATCGCAGCAAGAGCGTAAGTCGATGGCTCTGGCACCGCAGATTCAGCGGAACCTGCGACCCGGAACCCATAGTCGTTGGTCTCGGTCGCTGCGTCTGCGTCGATCGGCGAAAACGCCTCGAGGGAAGACTTGCCGGAAGACCACGAGCCGCCGCGAAGACCACGAATGTTGCCGAAGGGACTTACAATTTCCTTTTCATTCCACTCCCAGACATTGCCTCCCTGGTCGAATGTGCCGTAGTCGCTGGCCGAGAGGCCATAGGCCCCAACGTCAGTCAACGGATAGCTGCTGTCGCCCGTCGTGTAGCCGCTATCCAAGAAGTTCGCCGATTCGCCCGTATCGGCGGAAGGGAGATTATTGTTGGGATCTGTGCCTGGGAAGCCGGTCGGCCAACCGTAAAAGGTACTAACGCTGCTGCCATAATAGGCCGCCTTGTACCACTCGTCTTCGCTAGGCAAGAAGAACGTCTCCGAACCGGCCGCAAACGTTGAGTGATCCGGGACGGTTACGGAACCAGCGTTGGGGCCGCCGCCGGTGATCGTGTAAGTACCGCTCTCCGTCGCTCCACTGGTGAGCCAGTTGGCGAACCGAATCGTATCGTACCAGGAAACGTATACGACTGGTTTATTGGCGTAGGCGTAGTCGGTGCCGCCGGGCCCTTGTCCGGCGGCGGTGGTCTTAACCGAATAGGTATAGCTGCCAGGGGAACCACTGCGGGTAATTCCACCAACCGTGTCGCTTCCCATGTTGGAATTGTAAAGTGCATAGGGATCGCTGGTGGCGACGGCGTTGAGAAACTCAACGTATTGGGCGTTGGTTACCTCGTGTTTGCTGATGCGATACTCATAGCCGACCCCACCAACACCGTTCAAGTCTGCGGCGTTTCCGGCATCTCCGATAGTGGCCCAGTCGATTACAATGGCGTTAGCAACGGTACTGCTAGTCAGCAATGCGATGCCCAAGATCGACGCGGCCAGCGAACGAATACACGTGACAAACCGGGGGCGGCTGAAGTTAATCATTGAGATGCTCATGCTAATGTTGAGATTGTCGTCCGAACGTAGCCGACAAAAAAAGCTGCCAGGATTCTCGCCGAAAACACAGCCGCATGAGCGACGATGCCGAGGAGTGTCCGGGCAGCTTTTTAAGTGGCGTGATTAGCGATACCTATATGGCTATGGATTTATAGCTATTATGACCACTGAGAGGGGCAAGTCAACTAGTTTGCGGCCATTCTCCCTTGGGTTCGACAGGCGTCGGTGCGATACACCTCAGTATTTATTGACTGCCCAACGATAACCGCGGTGCGAACCACCTCGGGCATCTGCGCAGTCCGGATTCGATCGCTGCCCCTCCCTGCCTTACGCAATAATGTCTTCCACCACCCGACCATACACATCGGTCAGCCGGAAGTCGCGGCCGCTGTAGCGGTAGGTCAAGAATAAAGATGAATCTTGGCCAGGGCCCAGAACCGGCAGCGACAGCCATCGACTCGCCTTAGCGAGACACCGTAATTATCTGCCGACAGGCACAATCAGTTCTTGGAGACGAGTTTCAGGCCAACGATTCCCGCCACAATGAGCCCGACGCAAACGAACCTGGCGACCTCTGACGACTCGCCTAGAAAGATGATGCCCAGCACAAACGTACCCACGGCGCCAATGCCGGTCCACACCGCATACGCCGTGCCAACCGGTATCGTTTGCTGCGCCACGAGCAAGAATGCTCCGCTCAACGTCATCGATACCACGGCGCCGATGAGCGGCAATGGCTGAGCGCCATCACTCGTCCAGCCCATCTTGAGTCCGATGGGCCACCCCCATTCAAAGATGCCCGCGATAACGAGATATACCCAAGCCATTCTTAAGATCCTCTCACAATTGAACTGGCCATCACGTTCTTCCGGAAAGAGCACTGCTACCTTGCAGCCGATCGAAGGCCAGCGCAACGGTGGCGCCGGCAATTAGGGACATTCTGGCACTCCTGCTCAGGGACGCCAAGGTCGCCATCACCGAGGCAGGTTAAGCCACCGGTTGGTACCCTCTTGAGTCGACACTACCCGCTCCCACAAAGCTGAGGTGGAAATCCGCTATATCAAAATCGGTGAAAGCCGGCCAACCTTGGAGCGTATGTGTGTCGCGGACTTAGCGGCCACGCCTTGTTCGCCCACCGTCAATCATCCTCGCTGGAGTACATCGCGATTCTTGTTAAGAACTCGTCAAAAGAGCCAGCAAGCAGGTGCCCATCTCTTTCGACGAACCTCCCGGTCTCTTCGTCGGCGTTTTCATGGTCCCAGTAGAAAACGCACCCGGCATTCTTCTTGAGCGCAATAGTAAATATGTCCCCACCATAAGCGATCGGTAAATGTCCTGCAGGCAGCACCGGAGAGTGATTCTTAATGCCCCATGAAAGACTCTGCCCTGGCCGCTCCGACGGGTAAAGGCCATAAATGAATCCGGCGTCCACGTTTGCGATGTGTGGAATACCTGGAATTGCAACAAATCCGGGTTCGGGTTGTCCGCCGTTCTGGGTTTGAAGGAATTTCCGATACTCGACCGGCAGCGGTGCGCCGATAGATTTTTCGAGACCCCGGATCGCCGCAGTCGTCGCGGATCGAATCCTGGGGGGACGCTTGAGAGTGAGAGCGGAAGGATCGACTTCGACATACCCCGCTCGCAACTTATCCCCAATGAGCTTTGCGGTATTTTCCCGAGCAGCGGTGGGCGAGTCGAACGTCTTTTCCGCAATTCGCAATTTGGCCCCTAGGCGACCATACGATACGGTCTGTGTCTTGCCTCGCTGCTTCACGTTCCAATGTTTACGAGAAGATCCGTCGTCAAAGAAAAAGCGTCGAAGTACAGGCATTTAGAAACCGGAGCGGCTAACGGATTTCTAGTCGTCAATGTGTGCACAAGAACGGGAACCCGTTTAGCCCTCACTTGTGCCCGATGGCGAGTGCCAATCGTTAGATCCCTATTTTGGCCATCGTTTCAAGGAAAACAACCGGCTATTGGCTTCATCTCGCGGCGTCGGTGCGATTCACCTCAGTCCATCTTAATTGCCCAACGATAACCTCGACGCGGACCACCTAGGGCATCTGCGTAGTCCGGATTCGACCACTACGCCGCCCCCTTCCCCTACGCAATAATCTCGTTGACTACCCGACCATGCACGTCGGTCAGCCGGAAGTCGCGGCCGCTGTAGCGGTAGGTCAGCTTTTCGTGATCGAGCCCCATCAGGTGCAAGATCGTGGCATGCAGGTCATGCACGTGCACGCGGTTCTCAACCGCCGTGCAGCCGAAGCGATCGGTCGCTCCGTAGCTGAAGCCTGGCTTCACCCCGCCGCCGGCCATCCAGATTGTAAAGCCGTAGTGATCGTGATCGCGGCCCGCTTTGCCTTCGGAAGTTGGTGCACGACCAAACTCCCCGCCCCAAATGACGAGCGTCTCGTCCAGCAGGCCCCGTTGTTTCAAATCAACCAACAGCGCCGCGATGCCTTGGTCACAAGCCCTGGCCAATTCGGCGTGCCCGCCGGCGATGTCGCCATGGCCTGTATCCCAAGCGATGTCGTAGCCGTCGATCGAATGCGAAAGTTGCACCATGCGAACGCCCCGCTCGATCAACCGCCGCGCCAGCAAACAACCCTTGGCGTACTCGCTATCGCCGTAGAGCAGTCGCGTGCTTTGCGTCTCCTGAGAAACATCAAACACATCCGGCACGGCGAACTGCATACGGAACGCCATCTCCATCGCCTGAATGCTCGCCTCGAGTTGCTGATCTTGTTCGCGGCGTGCCAGGTGTTGTCGATTCAGCTCCGCCAGAAGATCGAGTTGCTCGCGCTGTTCGGCCCGATTCAGCCCTGAGTTCTTCAGGTTGCTGATCACGCGATCGTGCTGCATGCTGGCGATGTTGACGTAGACCCCGTTGTACGCGCCGGGCAGAAAACTATTCCCCCAGTTGGCCGCCTTACCTCGCGGCTGAGCACGCGGACTCATCGCCACGAACGCCGGCAGATTCTGATTCTCCGTGCCAAGACCGTAGGCCAGCCAGGAACCCATGCTGGGGCGCACCGGCTGCAGATGCCCGACATTCATCATCATCATCGCACTGGCGTGCGTCGGTGTGTCGGTATGCATGGAGTGAATGAAGCAGATGTCGTCGACTTGCTCGGCAACATGCGGAAAAATTCCGCTCACCCACTTGCCGCATTCACCGTGCTGGCTGAAGGAGAAGGGCGACGGCATCAGGCCTTCGCGTGTGTTTCGTAGCGAACGGCGGTCGACGATCTTCGGACGCTGACCGGCGTACTTGGCGATGTCCGGTTTGTGATCGAACGTGTCGACCTGCGACGGGCCGCCCGGCATGAATAGCTGAATCACATTCTTCGCCTTGGGGGCGAAGTGCGGCACCTTGGGCAGTAGTGACGCTGCCACGGAAGCCGCCGAGGGCGGTGCGGCCGATGTTGAGGTGACAGGCGTCGCCGCTTGGGCCATCGTGCCGGCCAGTGCGAGCGAGCCAAACCCGGCTCCCATACTTGCGAGCATTTCACGTCGCGTGATGGGTGGCGGCATTCGATGATCCATGGCAATAACCTTTTCGCTACTCCACGTGCATAAACTCGTTGGCGCTCAACAAAACCTGGGCGTACTGCTGCCAGCGAGTCTCGTCCTTATTATCGCCAGCCAGGTAGCCGAGACCCAGCTCAATTTCCGCTTGCGTGGCCGCGCGACCGTACAGCAGTCGATAGGCAGACGCGATCAGCGCCGCATCATCGGCGGCCCCCTCCGACTTAAGCCGCGAGACCAGATCCTTGGCCCGCGCCGCCATGAATCCGTTATTCATCATGAACAGGTATTGCTGCGGCACGACGTTCGGCGTTCGCTTGGCAACCGTCGCCCGCGAAGAAGGATAGTCGAACAGCCGCAGAAATTCATCCGGCTTGACCTGATCGCCATTGCGGCTGGCCTTCATGTAAATCGTACGCCGAGGGCGATTGATGTCATCGAGCGGACGACCACCAAGCTTGCGATCAAGCTGACCGGTCACCGCGAACAGCGCGTCGCGCCACGACTCAACATCCATCCGGCGCGGGTTCATTCGCCACAACAATCGATTGTCTCCGTCGATGGCAAACTTCGCCGCATCGAACTGGCTGTTCATCTGATAGGTCGCGGTCAGCAGAATGTCACGATGAAGCTTCTTGAGCGACCAACCTTGTGAGATGAATCGATCGGTGAGCCAGTCGAGCAGCTCGGGGTGCGTGGGGGCCTCGCCAAGGATGCCAAAATTACTGGGCGTGCGAACCAGGGCTTTGCCGAAGTGGTGCATCCAAACGCGATTCACCATCACTCGCGCCGTCAGCGGGTTGTCATCACTCGTGATTCGCTCGGCCAATTCCAGCCGGCCACTGCCACTCTCAAACCGAGCCGGTTCTTTGCCATCGACGATTCGCAGGAACCGCCGGGGAGCCAGCGGACCAAGCCGTTGCACGTTACCGCGAATCGCCAGCTGCATGTCGCGGCTGCCGGTTTCCACCAAGGCATGCACTGCGGCCGGGTATGGCGGCAATTTCTTCTTCAGCTGATTTATCTCTTTCTGCAGACGGGCCAGTTCTTGCTGCTCGTCGAGCGTCGGGCGGCGACCATCTTTGCGAACCGACTGGTCGAGGCGTTTTCGTACCACCTCTTTCGCCCGCACCACCTTCTCCGCCGCGGCGAAACGCTCCAGCGATTCCCGCCGGCCAATGCGCGTGTCGCGCACGCGGGTGTTGTTGAACACGCCAGCCAGCGAGTAGTAGTCGAGCTGCGGAATCGGATCGAACTTGTGGTCGTGACAACGGGCACAGGAAACCGTCAGCCCGAGTACGCCGCGGGTGAGCGTATCAACCCGATCGTCAAGCGTATCGGCACTCGCCTGCATCATCGCCTTTTGGTCTTTACCATCGGCTTTGTAGGTCGGCCCCACCGCGAAGAACCCGGTTGCCACCACGCCGCTGGTCGCGTCGGTATCCTCGCGGTTGTCGACAAGATCGCCGGCAATCTGCATTCGCAGGAATTCGTTGTACGGCATGTCACGATTCAAGGCGTCGATCACCCAATCGCGATAACGCCAGGCGTGAGGAAGTGCTCGCTGGTCGAGAAAACCACCTTGGCCATCGCTGTAGCGGGCGACATCAAGCCAGTGCCGGCCCCACCGTTCTCCGTAGTGCGGGGACTCCAACAATTGATCGACCAACTGCGCAAAGGCGTCCGGGCGTTCGTCGCTGGCGAACGCGTCCACTTCGGCGGGCGTAGGCGGCAAGCCAAGCAGATCAAAGTAGACGCGGCGAACGAGCACCTCACGACTGGCACGCTCTGACGGCGTCACCCCCGCTGTTTCGAGCCGGGCGAGCACGAAGCGATCGATGTCGCTCGTTGGCCAGACGGCATCTTTGACGGCTGGCGGCGCGGCGGCAACGACCGGGCGGAAGGCCCAATGTTCTTGCCGCAGCCGGTCCCAGGCGTACGTTCCTTCGGCAGTCGTCGGCGCGGGTGCCGGATGGACCTCGGTCGCCGGCCAGGGTGCCCCCAGCTGGATCCACTTTTCTAGCACCGCGATCTGAGCGTCGGTCAGTTTGTCCTTGGGCGGCATCTCAACCGATTCGTAATGAACCGCTTCAATCAACAAACTCTCTTCCGGCTTGCCAGGCACGATCGCCGCGCCGCTGTCGCCTCCTTCGATCGCGAAGGAACGTGCGTCGAGCCGCAAGCCGGCTTTGACCTCGTCCGACTGCGAACTGTGGCAAGCGTAACAATGCTCGACCAATAACGGCCGCACCTTGGCCTCAAAGAATTCCAAATGCTCGGCCGGAATCGCGGGCTTAGCTTGAGTGGCCGCTTCCTTGTTCGCCTTGGCGGTCGATTCTTCTGCCGGTGCCACCAGCACACCAAAATGCATCGCAGAGAGAAGCAGACTCGCGGCGATGAGTTTAGAAAGCAGCTGGTGCATTGCAGGCGGTGAAACAAGAACGGGGCGGGACAAAACGGGGAGCGAGCGGAGGCGAATCGGTGGCCGATCCGTGTTCTCCCATGATAGCAAATCGCCCCCTCGGCGGCAGGCGAATGCTACCCAGTGGCATTTCAACCCTTTATATTGCTCAGTAGCGAAAAACAGGCAGTGAGCAAGTCGGCAACGACTCTCTCCTTTTCGCATCCAAGAACTTCAACAAGACACCCATTCAACAAAGCACCAAGAACCGACACCCGGAGACACCTAGGATGTTGAGACTGACGACCGCCGTCCTGCTATCGATCTTCGCTTGCGCACAAGTGACAACGCTCCACGCCGCTGACTCGCTTCCGCTGGTGAAAGGAATCGCCGCTCAACCGCTCAAGTCGCAGGCCGAGCGTGTCGCCAAAACACTCGAATTCCTCGGCCAGCCACTCACGAAGGCACAACGAGCAAATCTCGACGCGGCGGTGCGGCAGACCGACGAAGCGAAGGCGGTCGCCGCGATTCAGCAGCTGCTCGATCCGCTCGTGCTCGCCCAGGTGAACATCAATCCGGAAAGCCGCGTGAAGGTCGCCCCCGGGCCCGCCAAGCGAGAACTGCTGCAACGCGGTTGGACGATGTTCCTAGTTAAAGTCGTTAACCGCGGCGGCGTCACAGCCAAGCTGCAAATCAACAGCCCCAACGCCGGTCCGGTCTATCGCCGCTCGAGCGGATCGTCCAAACCGCAGGGCACCATTCGCCCTGACGAAATCGAGAATCGCTGGCTCTCCATCGGCATGCACGACAAGCGACCGATGATGCCGAAACTCTCCGGTCTGGAACTCGAGTACCGCATCGCGATGCTCTACAGCCGCGACGAAGGAAAACGGGAAGCGACCCTCTCCTTCGATGTCGGACAAGGAACCCAAGACCTCGGCTTCCGCAACGAAGTGGCGCTGTTATTCTCCTGCCGACCGGCCGTGAAAGTCGCCCTCGAAATCCTCGACTACGACGGCCGTCCGACCACCGGGCAGTTTGTGATTCGCGATGCCGGCGGCCGCGTCTTCCCCTCGCGATCGAAACGGCTCGAGCCCGACTTCTTCTTCCACGATCAAATCTATCGCCATAGCGGCGAAACGGTTCTGCTTCCCGCCGGCGAATACGAGGTGACCTACACCCGTGGGCCGGAGTACCGCATCCTGAAGCGGAAGATGTTCATCCCCCGCGTGCCGGAACACCAAGAGTCGTTCCAACTCGACCGCTGGATCAAGCTGGCCGACCATCGTTGGTACTCAGGCGACCATCACATTCACGCCGCCGGTTGTGCTCATTACGATGCTCCGGAAAAGTGCGTCACGCCTGAGGCGATGATGCGACACATCTTGGGCGAAGATCTCAACGTCGGCTGCGTGCTGACTTGGGGCCCCTGCTGGTATCACCAAAAGACCTTCTTCTCTGGGCAAGTCGATAAGCTCTCCAAGAGCGACTACCTGATGCGTTACGACGTTGAGGTCTCCGGCTTTCCCTCGTCGCACGCTGGGCACCTCTGCCTGTTGAATCTCAAGGAAGACGACTTTACGTATGACGAGAAGACCGCCTTCGACTGGTCGTACGACGGTGAGAAGGGCCGCTTCGAAGGCCAAAAGACCGAGCGGCTCGGGCAATGGCCGAGCTGGAACCTACCGATCCTCAAATGGGGACAGAAGCAAGGCGGCATCGTCGGCTACTCGCACAGTGGCTGGGGCCTGGGCGTTTCGGAAACGAAGATCCCCAACTACCTGATTCCACCCTTCGATGGCATCGGAGCGAACGAGTACATCGTCGACGTGGCACACGACGCCTGCGACTTTATCTCCGCGGTCGACACCCCGATCAACTGGGAACTCAACATCTGGTACCACACGCTCAACTGCGGCTACACCTGTCGCATCAGCGGCGAGACCGACTTCCCCTGCATCTACGGCGATCGCGTCGGCCTGGGCCGGGTCTACGTCAAACTCGACGAAAAACCAAAGGACGGCGAACCGCTTTCCTTCAAACGTTGGATCCACGGCATTCGCGATGGACGCAGCTACTGTAGCGACGGGCTGAGCCACCTCTACGACTTTCAGATCAACGGCTTCGGGGTTGGTGAGAAGGGCGACGGCGGGCGAGCGAGTGCGTTGGCCGTGAAGAGTGGTGAGTCGCTCAAGATTCAAGTCAACGCGGCGGCGTTGCTGAACGAGAAGCCGGATGAGTCGATCCGCAAGAAGCCGATCACGCAGAAACCGTACTGGCACGTCGAACGAGCCCGCGTCGGCGACTCGCGCAAGGTTCCGGTCGAACTGATCGTCAACGGACAGGTGGTCGCTCGCAAAGAGATCGACGCCGACGGCGAGGTGAACGACCTGACCTTTAACTACCGCCCACCAATCTCCAGCTGGGTAGCGGTGCGAATCTTGCCGGCAGCCCATACCAACCCGATCTTCGTGGAAGTCGACGGCAAGCCGATTCGGGCGAGCAAGCGAAGTGCCCAGTGGTGCCTCAACTCGGTCGACGTCTGC
>CAYLRE010000173.1:0-9886 GCA_964385715.1 uncultured Planctomycetaceae bacterium | reverse complement strand
GTCCTACAAGAAGGCCACCCCAAGTGCCCGCATGCACAGCATGCCCTACGGCGGAGGCCTTAAGCCTATCTATCCAAATTGCCAAAGAGCGAACGTCGCTTCGAGCCTACCACAGCTGCCGGGTTCAAAACAAAAAAGATAATAGAGCCGCGGTCCGCACCGCGTGCCCCGAAAGGAGAATCTTTGGGCCACAGAATGCCCGTTTTCAGGAAAGCCCGTTTTCAGGAAAGCCCGTTTTCAGGAAAGTGTCGGCGCATAAAAAAACAGGCCACGTCGTAGTGACGTGACCTGTTTGTATTCATATCGAGAAGTCGCGTTCGTTGATGCGAATCTCAGCGTCTCGCTTAGGCGAGAACCTTGATGTTCTCGGCACGCGGGCCCTTGGGGCCGTTGCCTTCGTCGAACTCAACGGTTTGGCCTTCTTGCAGCGTATCGAACGCGCCACCTTCAACGGCCGAGTGATGGAAGAACAGTTCGCATCGCTCACCCTGGATGAAACCAAATCCCTTGTCCGAAATCAATTTTTTGATCGTTCCTTGCGGCATGTAAGCATCTCCTACATCGAAAAGTCATCGTGCCCAGCGGAGACGAATAACTCGTGTTAAGTGAGTCTCGCCGGGCCAAAATTTATAGGGGCGGGCAGAACCGCAAACGGGGGCAAGGAGTCGACGATCAACGAACAACAAACCTCTACGCACTCGTGCAATTTTTGGAGAGGAGCCACCCTCGCCTGGATTTTTTCGACCAGGACTGGATTGTCTCCCAACGCGCCGCCACCCCTGACGGTGCGGACATTCTATAGCAAATTTCCGCAATTGCAATGCCCGTCCGCCTAAAAAGTAGCCACCCATTGTGGTGGGGCCAGGTCGCCCTTGGCTTCAATGCGCGTTCGGCAGATGCAAACTCAAAAATGTGATAAAGTGCGGTGAATAAGTGGTTTTTATGCCGTTTAGGCGGCCTGATAGGTCGTTTTCAGGGGGCCATTCATGCTATTGCGACGGTAGATGCATAAGCGGTGATTTATCGGTAAGATGAATTCGCCTGATACCGCATCAAGAATTTTTTTTTCGCGTTCCGCGGGGAACGGGGGAATATTGATTCGAGTGTTGGCGAGACCGCTGCTGAGGGAATCAGGTAAGCGAGGCCCCGTGCCGGTCTCAATCGCGGTCTTAATTGCCATCGCGATGACGAACGCCACTGGCGGTTGCCGTTGTCCTGGCAGTTGTCATTGTCACCGCCGGGTGATGAAGTGCTCCTGCCACAAAGTGAACAGGCGATCCCAAGCACACGCACCAACCACCACGAGGCGCAACAACGTGCGAGAATGGTGCCGAGGTCGTTGCGGATATAAATCGGTCGTAACTGTTATGACTCGCAACGGTCAGAGAACAGTGCCGCTTGTTAGCACTCCGAACAAGTCGGGAAAACGTCCTGTCGGCGAGACCCTACGGCAGGCCCTAACGCCTTGTCGTGCCCTAGCGCCCTGTCGTGCCCTAGCGTCTGGTTGTGGCCTAGCGCCTGGTTGTGGCAGTACGGACGGGTGATAAAATCGACGCTGTGCGATCCCCACTCGCACTCAGGCAAATCAGAACAAACTCGACAGACTGGCCGAAAAAATCATGAGCATTGACGTGAATGATGTCCAAACCGTCCCGGCTTCCTGGACTCGTACCGATCTGTTGGATCTGGAGAGTCTAACCGCCGAAGAGCTGACGTTGATTCTCGACACGGCCGAGTCGCTCAAGGAGCAGACCGACGGCTGCAAGAACAAGATTGGCATCCTGCAAGGAAAGACGATTGCCAACCTGTTCTTCGAGAACTCGACGCGGACGCGAACCAGCTTTTCGCTGGCCGCGCGCCGACTCGGTGCTGACACGGTCGACTTTTCCTCTTCCGGCAGCAGCCTATCCAAGGGCGAGACCTTTATCGACACGGCGAAGAACATCGAGGCGATGGGCGTCGATGCGGTGGTTGTTCGACACCGCACGCCTGGCACGCCTCAGCTGTTATCGGAGAACATTGGTTGCAGCGTGCTCAACGCCGGTGATGGTCCGCACGAACACCCGACGCAGGGCCTACTCGACATCCTTACCATTCGCCAACAACGTGGCACCTTGGAAGGGCTCACGGTCGCCCTGGTCGGCGATATCGCGCACAGCCGCACGGCCCGTTCCAACATTTGGGGCCTGCAAAAGCTCGGTGCCCACGTGATCGTCTGCGGCCCGTCGACGTTGGTTTCCAAGCGATGGGAAGAATTCGGGGTCGAAATCGCTCACAACTTGGACGAGATTCTTCCACGCTGCGACGTCTTGAACCTGCTCCGCATTCAATTCGAACGGCAGCAGATGCGACCGTTCCCCTCGGTTCGCGAGTACGCCTTGCTGTACGCCATGACCGGCGAACGGATGAAGGCGGCCAAGGATGACGTTCTGATCATGGCCCCGGGACCGATCAATCGAGGTGTGGAAGTCACTCCGGAAGTGGCCGACGGCCCGCACTCGGTGATCCTCGAACAGGTCACCAACGGACTGGCGGTTCGCATGGCCGTGCTCTGGCTCGTGACGGGAGCCAACGAACGAAACGAACCGAAACCGCGTTAGTCGGCCCGGCTCTTGCCGGACTGGCCGGCAACTCTTTACCCAAACCTGCCCATCGCGACACGCCCTTTGCGACCTACGAAAACGCGAAAGAAATCATGAGCAAGATTCTGATCCAGAACGGACGCGTCATCGATCCTTCTCAGTCGATGGACCGAGTCACCAATGTGTTGATCGAAGACGGTCGCATTGCCGCTTACGACGCGGAGCCGGCCGGCGATGAAGAGATTATCGACGCCGCTGGCAAGATTGTCTCGCCTGGCCTGG
Organism: uncultured Planctomycetaceae bacterium; assembly: GCA_964385715.1. Classification (GTDB taxonomy): domain Bacteria; phylum Planctomycetota; class Planctomycetia; order Pirellulales; family UBA7805; genus MB-PLM-2. The sequence goes on along the minus strand of CAYLRE010000173.1, from coordinate 7,022 downwards.
TCGACATGCATGTTCATCTGCGTGAACCGGGTCGTGAAGAAGACGAAACGGTCGCCACCGGAACGGCCGCCGCGGTCGCCGGAGGTTTCACCTCGATCGCCTGTATTCCGAACACCGAACCGCCGATCGACACCCGCGACACCGTGCAGTTCATCAAACACCAGGCCGCGCGGGCCGACAACTGCAACGTCTTCGTGGTCGCCTGCGCGAGCAAGGGACGCGAAGGAAAAGAGCTGGCCGAGATCGGGCAGCTGGTCGAAGCGGGCGCGGTCGCCTTTAGCGACGACGGTTCGCCGATCTACGATTCGGAGCTGCTTAGGCGGGCCCTCGAATACTGCAAGATGTTCGACAAGGCGATTTTGAACCACGCCGAGACGCAGGAGCTGACCCGCGGCGGAGTGATGCACGAGGGTAGCGTCTCGATGGTGCTGGCCTTGCCAGGCATGCCCGCCGAGGCGGAAGACGTGATGACCAGCCGCGACATCTCCCTGTGCGAATCGACCGGCGGCCGGCTGCACGTGATGCACATCTCCAGTGCCGGTAGCGTGGAACTGATTCGCAGGGCCAAGTCCCGCGGAGTGCCGATCACCACTGAAGTGATGCCGCACCACTTCACACTGACCGACGAATGCCTGCGGTCGTTCGACTCCAACTTTAAGATGAGCCCGCCGCTGCGTGGTCCTCAGCATGTGAAGGCCTGCATCGACGGCCTGGTCGACGGCACGATCGAAGTGATCGCCACCGATCATGCTCCCCACGCCCCCGAAAAGAAGATGCAGGAGCTCGATCAGGCTCCCTTCGGCATCATTGGGCTGGAGACCTGTTTGGGCCTCGTGGTTCGCGAACTGATCGAGCCCGGTCACCTCGACTGGCCGACCGCCTTGGCGAAGATGACGATCAACCCCTCGAGGATTCTTGGCATCGACAAGGGGACGCTGGCGATTGGTGCCGACGCCGACGTCACGGTCATCGACCCGGACGTCCGCTGGATTGTCGACCCGGCCAAGGGCTTCTCCAAGAGCATCAATACCCCGTTCGGCGGTGAGGAGCTGATCGGGCGAGCCGATACGGTGATCGTCGGCGGCCGGGTGAAGTTCCATGCCGGCGAACTGGTCAGTGCTGCTGCGGTGTAAACGGTGGAGACAGGTATCGGGAGGGCGAGGCTCCTGCCGAGCCGTGGTTGCTCTTCGCGTTGGCCACGAATTCCCTGCCACCGATCTCGCGCAGATCGCACCGCCTTGGTTCGATTAGAATGAACCGATGGCATTGATTATCGACGGTTACAATCTCTTGCACGCGGCCAACATTGTGGGACGCGGCGTCGGACCCGGGTCGCTGGAGCGATCGCGGACGGCCCTGCTCAATTTCGTGGTCGCTTCGGTCGAGGAAGACCAGCTCGCCCGTACTACCGTCGTTTTCGACGCGGCGGACGCCCCGCCAGGGCTGCCCCGCGAGGTGAAGCATCGGGGCATCACAGTTCGCTACGCCAGTGGATACGAAAGTGCCGACGCCTTGATTGAAGAGTTGATTCTGCTCGACTCGGCCCCCAAGAGTTTGACCGTTGTTTCTAGCGATCATCGCATTCAGCGAGCCGCTCGTCGTCGCAAGGCGAAGGCGATTGATAGCGATCACTGGCACGCAGCCATGATCGCCAAGCGGAAGGAGCGGGCGCCGACGCGCGAACCAGGCAAACCGGTCGGGCCGCGCAGCGAGGCGGAGGTCGAGTACTGGCTCAAACAGTTCGGCGACGATGTGCCGACACAGCCCGACCCCAACAATCCCTTCCCGCCTGGTTATGGCGAGGATGTCGAGGAGTAGGGCCTCGTTCAAAGAACCGTTCGGACGGGGCGAGGCTCCTGCCGAGCCACGGTTGCGCTGCTCGTGGAGGCAGGTGTCCCGAGCGGGCTCTGTTTCTTCTCCCACTCAACCACTTGTTGTCCCGCGACGCCCGCCTCCATAATGACGGCCTTCTAACGCGGTTAATTTAACGACCCGTCCATCAACTTCAGAATCTCACACCCTGAAACAAGGATTCACCATGGCCACCTGCCGCTTGCTGCTTGCGATTGCCATTCTCTCCGTTGCCAGTACCCTCTCGGCCGCCGAGACCGAAACGATCATCTACGGGGCCGATCACAATACCGGTCAGGTGGTCGCCTTCAAGGAAGACGGAACTCCGGTTTTTGAGTTTCCCAACCGCAGCGAGCATGACGTGCAGGTTCTGCCGAACGGCAACATCCTGATCAACCCGCGAACGGTGCAGGAAGTCACGCCCGATAAGGAGGTCGTGTGGGAAGTTGGCCCGCCGCTGGTCAAGCGAGCCGAGGCCTGCCAGCGATTGGCCAACGGCAACACGATGATTGCCGACAATGCCACGCACACGATTATCGATATCACGCCGGAGAAGGAGGTCGTTTGGCGGTACGAGGTGCCGAACAAGGCGAACATGCGGATGGTTCGCCGCCTGGCCAACGGCAACACGCTGATCTGTGCCTCGAGCAACCACGTCGTTCTTGAGGTGAACCCGGCCAAGGAGATTGTTTGGAAGTACGAGCTGCCGTTTCCGTACCTGGCCGAGCGGCTCGACAACGGCGACACGCTCATCTCCAGCGGTGCCGGTGCCGGCAAGAAGGGCTACTTTCTGATCCAGGTTAACAGCAAGGGCGAGAAGCTCTGGCAGTACGGCGGTGCCGATGCCCCCAAGGAAGAGCAGCTCAACTGGCCGTCCGGCTTTGTCCGCCTGGCCGACGGCACGATCTACGTGTCGGAATGTTTGAGTGCCAAGCTCCGCGTGATCAGCCCTGACCGCAAGTCGTTCCGCTTCATTACCAGCCCGGTGATGCAGCACGCGGCCACCATCCGCGTGGTGGAGATGAAGGACGGCAAACCGGTCGTGGAACTCACGGGCGGGAAAGATTTGGTGGAGTAGGGGGCGTCTGAGAGCATGATTGTTTACGACGATCCAGAATACGTCGCAACCAAGCGGATCAAGTTAGGCGCTGCGGTCTTAGTTGAGCAATTCCAGGAGACAGCGGAGTTTATTGAGGCAACCTACGGACCGGCGCCACTAAACATCATCTTGGATAGCATCGATGTAGGCGATGATGAGGGCCGCCCTAGGCTTCAAGTGATTCTTGAACACGATGAACAGGCTGTTCAGTTTCGAGATGCGGACGGCCTTAACTTCGACCACTCGAAACAGGAAGCGATAGCCGAGTTCTTTCTGAGCCGAAGGCCGGAGCTCAACCATCCGATCGTGGTCTTTAGTGCATTCGCCCCTGTTGCTAGGAGTGAGGCTAATTCAAGTATTCCGGAATCCGCGATTGAGAAGTTGAAGAAGCTGATTCGCGATCCCGCACTTTGGGATATCTGGAGGTGCCTTGCGACGACGACATTCTTCGTTCAGACGGAGGAACAAAAGCAATGCTGTATTGCCGGTGGTAGGCGTCGTCAATGGAGCAAACTGTACTTTGACCTCTTAAGCAAACGGGATCCGTTCGGATACTTCTCGGAAGAGGATTTCTTAGTGGACATCGACAGCAAGGAGAATCTGGACAAGAATTACTCTGGCAATTTCTTCAACTACTACCGGTAAGCCGCGGAGTGGATGCGATCGAGACTCTGGGCACCACGGCTCGGCAGGAGCCTCGCCCTCCCGACGCACTTTCGCCCTTCGCAGCACTGGTAGCGAGCTACCAGTGGCACCCAAAAGGTTCGCGCCCCCCATGCCCATGGCAAGCGTGGGCATGGCACCCTGCCGTTACCCCTCTATCGCCTTGTCCGAAATATCCTTGCGGCACCAGGCGCCGTCCCAGCGGATGCATTTGACCGCCTTGTAGGCCTGAAGCTTGGCGGCGGCGACCGTATCGCCCAGGGCGGTGACGCCCAGCACACGTCCGCCATCGGTGACAACCTGACCGTCGTTGGTCGCGGTGCCGGCATGAAAGACCTTCACGTCCGGTAGCTTGGCCGCTTCTTCGATGCCGCGGATCGGGCGGCCCTTCTCGTACGGGCCAGGGTAGCCTTCGCTGGCCATGACCACGCAGACTGAAGGCCTGGGGTCCCATTTCAGGTCGGGGATCTCGTCGAGCCGGACGTCGACGGCCGCTTCGAGAATGTCCAACAGGTCCGTTTGCAGCCGCATCAAGAGTGGCTGGCATTCGGGATCGCCGAACCGCACGTTGTATTCCAGCACCTTGGGGCCCTGGGGCGTGATCATCAGTCCGGCGTAGAGCACGCCGCGGAAGGGGTGCCGGGACCGCTTCATGGAGTGGATCGTGGGAACGAGCACCTGTTCTTCGATGTGGGTGAAGAGCTCGGCGTCGACGAGCGGGGTAGGGCAGTAGGCCCCCATGCCACCGGTGTTGGGGCCGCGGTCGCCGTCGTAGGCCGGTTTGTGATCCTGGGCGGCCGGCAACGTCAGCAAGGTGCGGCCATCGGTAATCGCCAGCACACTCGCTTCTTGGCCGGTGAGTCGTTCCTCGATGATGATCGAATCGCAGGCGTCGCCAAACTCTCGTTTGTGGAAGATCCGCTCCACAGCCTCAATCGCCTCGTCCGTTTCATCGCAGACGAAGACTCCTTTGCCGGCGGCCAGGCCGTCTGCCTTGACGACGACGGAGCCCGATTCGCGTTCTTTGAGGTAGATAATGGCACTTTCTGCGGTGTGAAAAGCTCGATAGTCGGCCGTGGCGACGTCCGCTTTGCGGAGCAGTTTCTTGCAGAAGACCTTTGAGCCCTCCAGCTGAGCAGCCTCCTTCGAGGGACCGAACACTCGCAGACCTTGAGAGTTGAAGGCGTCGGTGATACCGGCACAGAGGGGGGCTTCCGGGCCGACCACCGTCAGTGAGACGTCATTTTCTTTGGCGAATTTGACCAGTTGCTCAATATCGGTGGCCGGAATGTCGACGTTCTCTGCATCTGCGGCGGTACCGGCGTTGCCAGGGGCGACGAAGACCCGATCGGCTCGAGGGCTTTGGGCGATCTTCCAGGCCAAGGCGTGTTCACGGCCTCCGTTGCCGACTACCAGAATATTCATATCACTTTCCGAGTTAATGAGTTGCGTCGCATGTGTTGGGCGACGAGAGCGACTGTGAGAGGGCCGCGACAGGCGGGTCGCAGGGCCAGTTGGCGGTCGCCTGCCGACCACCACCCCAAGGATATCGGTTCCCGGGGGTACCTTCCAGCGCCCCACTCGCATGATGCACGTCGTCGGCGTGGAGACTGAAGGTGATATCGGTTAGTGATATGTAACGGGGGCGTTGGGGCGAAGCGAAGTTTATGCGCCGAAAGTTGGTTGGTCGGAGAGCGGTGCGGCAGTCAAAGAGAAGGCGTCCCGCGAGTGCGTTAATCGCCGTCGCGGTCTTGCGGTTGTGTTAGGAGATTGCGGTCACGGTGATCGACGCGATTACGGCGTGAGGTCCGAAGGTGGGGATCTTGACAACTTGCCCTTTGATGGTGCAAGCTGAGAGGTCTGTGAAAAAAGTCACGAAGTGGTTTTGGTCGGCCTACGCTCTTGACCAGAACGCCCAAGCCCATAGAATCCAAGGTTTTACGCCACTTCAAAGATCGCCGGCCGAGAGGTCGCCGATTGATCGATGTGGCGATTCGCTCCGTTACGCACACAGCTAGCACGCCAGGGCGTGCGGCATGTGGAGCACCCTTAGAGTATTGAAGTCATGGCTGACAAGAAGAATATGTCGGTTGCGGATATTCTAGCCGCAGCTCGCAAAGCAGACGGTGGATCTTCTGATGATGCACCACCTGCAGCAGAAGCGCCGGCGGAAGCCGCCGCGCCAGAGGCAGCGAGCGCCGAACCGGCAGCCGCTGCTCCCGTTCCGAAGTTGAAGCCAGGCGAGCGTCCTTCGGTGAAGGATATGTTGGCGATGGCTCGCGCTGGTGACAAAGCCGGAGCTGCGAAGCCAGCCGCGGCCCCTGCTGCTGCCAAAGCGAAGCCGAAGGCAGAAGCGAAAGCGGCTCCTGCTAAGAAGAAGCCAGAAGGCCCCAAGGTGGCCGCCGCGCGTCGCGATACCGCTAGTATCTTGGCGGCTGCCCGCAAGGGCGATAAACCAGGCCCGATCACGAAGGCGGAAGCTGCCAAGCAGCAGGGCGGCAAGCCCAAGGCACCGCCGAAGCCGAAGAAGCCGGCGCCGCCGATGCCGGAGAAGCCGGCCTACGCCAAAGCGGTGGTCGACGAAGGTCGTCGTGCCGCTACCAAGGCAGGCCTGTTTGCCACGATCGGTTCGGCCCTGTTCGGTTCGTCGCTGCGAACCGGTTTCACGGCTTTGGCGTCGACGGCCGGACTGGCATCGCTGTCGGTCGCCCGCTACATGTTCCCGAACATTCTGACCGAGCCGCCGAGTCGGTTTAAGGTTGGTTTTCCCGATGCCTTTTCGGCCGGTGTCGTGGAGACGAAGTTCAAGGCTCAATTCGGTATCTGGGTAGTCAAGGGCGAGTACCAAGGTGAGGCTCAGTTGTTTGCCTTGTCGACGGTCTGCACGCACTTAGGTTGCACGCCGAACTGGCTGGAAGCCGAGCAGAAATTCAAATGCCCCTGCCATGGTAGTGGTTTTTATAAGGACGGAATCAATTTCGAAGGTCCCGCGCCACGGCCGCTTGAGCGATACGCGATTCGTATCGCCGACGACGGACAGGTGGAGATCGACAAGAGCAAGAAGTTCCAAGAGGAAATGGGGCAGTGGGAAGATCCCAACTCCTTTGTTTCTGTGTAACGCAAGTCGGTCGAGCGTTTTTCGAAGAGACGGAATTAATTCAGGTTTTCATTGACACACTGCCACGACGCAGGATCAACAACGGCGTAGGAATCCATGGCTGCTCCCGACCGGTCGCCCCTCGGCGACTCGATTCGTAACTCACAGATCTGGAAGAGTATCTTTCGGCACCCGGCTCCGCTGGATCGTCGTAATCGCATCGTCGTCGTGCTGACGAACTTCATTCTGCATCTCCACCCGGTTTCGATAAAGAAGCAAGGCATCGCGCTTTCTTTCACCTGGTGCATGGGC
>CAYLRE010000172.1:0-9907 GCA_964385715.1 uncultured Planctomycetaceae bacterium | reverse complement strand
GTACGAAATTAGCGTGTTGCCTTCCCAATCGATCGTTACATCGCCGGTCACGGGATCGTAAATCAAATCCGGAATCGCCGGATCGAGATCGCCAGCAGATCCTAGTACATCGCCAGCCGCGTCGGGAGCCGGATTGAAGTTGGTGAACATCGCCTGGATGTCCAAGTTGTCGACGTCGGAATCGTGGGGGTCGAGGAAACTGGTCGCTCCGGCAACGTCCCCGTGAACGTCACCTTGGACGCGTGTCTTGGGCGTCGTCCAGTTCGTGGTGCCTGGCCCGGTGAAGTTTGTGAATGCCGCTTGGATGTCTTCGAGATTCGAGACGTAACCGTCGCAGTCGGCATCCCCAATGGCACAAAGTGGTGCCGCAATCGGAGAGACGAGCACGCTCAGTTGGGCACCCGAACCACCGGAGCCCATGATCGAAGTCAGAAGTACGCTGCCTGGCTGAAAACCGGTAAGTTCCGAGACGTCGACGATGCCAGATGGTTCCGAGAAAGCGCTGGCGATTTGCACGCGACCGCTGCCGTCGGGATTGATTTCCCACATGTCATCCCCGTCGCCGTCTTCCTGAACATAGATTTTTTGATTCGCACTCCAAACAAGATTGTCCGGTGCGCCGATCGGGGCTACGTCGTCGTCGTCAATTTGATCGATGGATACGGTCGACGCGCCGGTATCAAACGATCCGCCCGAGAACTGCATGTCGAGATCCATGATGTAGATCCCGTCGGTCTGGTCGGCAAAGACCAACTGCGTGCCATCGGCCGGGTTGGTGTGAACGTCTTCGAGTTTGGTTTCCAAGAGAGCCCCGGACGTGGACGTGTTCCATGTGCCCGTGACCAATCCGTCCGGCAGATCGGTGGTGCTCGCCGCCCCGTCGGGATCGAAGTAGTGCACCGTGCCGCCGCGCAGCCCGTTGCGCTCCAGGAAATCGATCGTGCCGTCACCGTTGGCGTCAATGTTCTTTTCCCCGACGTACATGCGGATGTAATCGCCCGGGCTGCTGCCAATATCGGACATGAGCACGAGTGCCACGTGCGTGGTGTTGCCGGTATCGACCGCGGCGGCATTCTCCCAAGCGGCGTTGCCGACATCGGGCACCTCCCACATCGTGCCGGTCGCCTGATCGATGGCATAGAACTGCCCGCCACTGACTTCTTCTCCGGTCATGTACATCGAGTCGACGAAGCCGGCGCCCGGTCCGAACGCCTCGGGCAGGTAAGAAGAGCCGGAACAAAAGCGGTCGAAGTTGGCGTCACCGTAAGTTCCCACACCGACGGTGCCAGTGGCGACCGGATTGGGGAAGTTGACCGCGTGATAGTTGGCGTCGTAGATCGTGTCGTAAGAGTAGCCCATGCCGGTGGCGATAGAAGAAGGGAAGCTGGTCACGCCACCGTCGATCGTGCTTTGAACGGCCTGCTGAAAGTTGAACAGATCGAGATCGAGGCGACTAATCGCGGCGTCGCTCGTCTCGTGATTGATGAACACGGAGAGCTCGTTGCCATTTAGGTAACCGCCCAGTCCGTCGTACTTGCCGCGCGAAGCGGTGTTGCCGTAACCGACGTCGGCGATTGCCGAGATATCGTCTACTTGGGTTACCAACTCAAAGGCGTCCCAGCCGGCTAGAGGCGTAAGCTCGAGCGAATTGTTTCCGTCGATCGCCCAGGCAGAACCGCTCGGTACGAAAGCCAGACTGGCCAACGTCAGCGCTCCGGCGATCAAGGCACACAGCCAGCATACGAGATAGGAACGGCGGTCACGCGACCTGCCCGTGTTCGACCGACTCGTACCACGTCGCATCATTCTGGGTCGAATCATTCTGGCGTCTCCTGCGCTGGCTCGCTCGCGAGCCATTGTGAGTTGGCGGATGCCCCGAGCCCCGCGCTGTTAACGTATCAACCGCGGCGCCTCAGGGCAAGGAAAAGGACGCGACTTCCCCGAGGTTTTCGAAGGAAATAGATGCAATGGATCTGGAGGTGGGGCTATCGCCCCGCATCGCCGACACGACCTTGCAGCTGCCGCAGCTCGATCAACATCGCAAGCATGACAATCAGCGTCGCCCCGATCGCCACGCTCTGCCAATTCCATGGTCGACTTTCCTCTTCTAGTCGCAACCAACCCTGCTGCAACATTCCAAAGGGAGGATAACTCGGCTCTCCGATCATCGGCGGGCCGGACTCATTCGTCTCGCGGAACATGCCAGTGGCGACCTCGTCCAGCAAGGCGTTGCTACCGACAATAGACAGCTGCAACTGACCGGCGTGGGAGAACGATCCATGCCCGTCGCCATAGGTCACGGTACCGTTGGGGGTGATGCGAACACCGACCGACTCGATCGGAATCGTGATTTGCGGCTCCAGGATCCAGCCGTCTCGTGCGTCGCCTACGCAAAGGTTTCCAAACTCGTTGATCGATAACCGGCCGCGGCGAGTGTACCGCGTCACGCGTGTATCGATGTTGGTAGTCTCCAAGAAGCCCCGGCCGATGATGGCCAGATCTCCTGGATGAACGGTTGATCGATCGGTAGAAGAGAATATTCATATCGTGGGATATCTGGATTGTGTGATTATTCAGGCAACCAAGGCAAGCCGTTCATCGTTTTTTCAAGAGATGTTCGAGAGTTTTTGGGTTCGTCCATCGTCACGCAGAACGTACGGCCACCCGCTTTTTTGGTTTGTTTTGAACCCGGCGCCTGTGGTAGGTTCGGAACACGTCCGTTCTTTGGCAATTTGGTTTGAGGTGAATTCAGGGTGCGACTGGATTTTGTTCATAATCGCGCGGCACTCCTGTGACGCACCATGCTGTGGGCTGGTCTCCGGACCAGCCCACTCGGTCGACCGAAGGTCTCCTAGCAAGCCGGTCAATTTGGAGACCTACGGTCCTGGCAGTGGGGCGGTCGGGAGACCACCCCACAACGGAGCACTACTGGACAAGCCAGCAGTGGCACCCTATACGCACTTTTTTGGCGTCACCCGTAAATCGGGCGAATTAACGCTAAGGGCATACGCACATATGAGTTGCGGCCAGAAGCGGCCAAAACGACGATTCGCGTAAGCTCCAATACGGCAACAGCTTGGAGTTTTTTCACCCCAAGTTCGTTTTTCTGCATATGGCAAAAAAAGTCGCGGCTCCATGGACGCCAGCGAAAGCGTAGTTACTCGACTCGCAACTACTCGATCACGCGAAGTTGGCAGCCGGGGTAGTAGTGGGCCAGGAGTTCGACGCAGCTCTTGCCGGTTTGTGCGAGTCCGTGGGCGCCCCATTGGCAGAATCCCACGCCGTGTCCCCAGCCGCGACCACGGCAGCGAACGAGATCGTTCTCGATGCTGACCGAGAAGAAGGCACTCGGCAGATCTCCGGTCTTGAGCACGTGGGAGCGGAGTGCGGCGGTGGTGATTCGTTCGGTCGCTTTCGTACCGCGAACGGTAACGACTGGCATCCGACCGTCGACGTTGTCGGTCGCTTCGACCGTTTGTATCTCGCCGACGTGGCGTCCGATGCGATCGAGATAGGCACCCAGACGACCGTAGAGATCGGCCGCCGGCATATCGACTTGCCAGCGATAGCGTGGTGCATCGGTGCAGCCGTCGCATTTCACGCCGATAAGTGGCGGGGCGGCATCGGAGAAGATCGAGGGGCCATGAGCCGTATGCCCTCCGCAGACCGCCGAGTAGTAGGCATTGATCACGCGGCCGTTGTAGGTCAGTGCGATGCCTGCCGTGTCTTCGGCGAGTTTTCGCGAAGCGGCCGTTTCGACCGCCAGCCGCCGGTCGGCTTCATCGACGGTCTCGATCCCGCGATACGTCTGGCTACGCGTGTTGTCGTATAGATCGAAATCATGACCGCGTCCGCCCGACTTCATGTGATAGAGAGCGTAGGTGCGGGCGGCGATTGCCTGGGCCCGCCTGGCGGCCAGCGCAAAGTCGGCCGGCATCTCGCCATTGACGACGCTAGCCACGTACGATTCGAGGTCGACTAGACCGATGGCGCGGAGCCGTGATTGAGCGTCGGTGATCAGTCGTAGGCTGCCGTGGTAGCGGCGGGAGTTAACCCACAGCGTGCCGGTTTGCAGAACGTCGATCTGCACGCCACGATGCTCGAAGGCGTTGCCTCCAATCTGAATGGCATCGTCGGCGAAGTGGGCATCGCACTCGGGCAGCGTTTCTCCCTGGGCGAGAATTCGCCAGTCGTCGAGTAGGCGAACGCGGTAGGGGCCGTCGATTTTGAGCCGATGGACTTTGCGGGCCCGCGAGCCTAAGAGTACACGAACTGGCGGAAGCGAATTGGGGCTCGTCTTGAAGTGCCCTGTATTGCCGGCTTCTTGCGCAGGCGAATTGGCGGCTTTGGTCTCTAGCAGCGGAAGCCAGCTGGGGCGCGAAAGACCCACAGAGACGGCGCCAAGCGCCGCAGCTAGACCCAACAGCAGGCAGACGTTTCGGCTCACTTCCTTGCAAGCTCCGAATTACGAACAACACGCTAGCGTCGTCGGCAGCTTACGAATTGGCCGGCAGCGATGCCGCCGACCGCAGCATCAGTCGCCGCGTAGTTTGAGGCCGGCTTGCGTGAGCTTTTCGCGGACTTCGTTGAGGCTGGTAACGCCGAAGTTCTTGCACTCAAGCAGCTCGTCTCCGGTGCGACGGAGCAGGGCGCCCATGGTCGTGATGCCGAGGCGGACCATGCACTTGCGAGCACGGACCGACAAGTTCAGGTCGGCGATCGGACGATCGTGAACCGCCTGTTCGTCGTCGGAGAGGTTTTCGACTTCGTAGGGGGCTTCCGCTTCGCGGCGTTCGTGGGCGAGTTCGCCCAAGCTCAGGCCCTTGGAGGAGAGCATGTCGCGAATCTCGACCAAGCTGGTTTCGCCGAAGTTCTTGCTGGAAAGCAGCTCTTGCTCCGAGGTGCGAACCAGGTCGCCGAGCGTCATGATGCCCATGCGTTGAAGGCAGTTGCGGCTTCGAACCGAGAGTTCGAAGTCCGTGACGGGAACGTCAAGCATCTGCCCGAACTGATCGCGACGACGACGCTCATCGTCGTCGAAGTACATGTCGCCCGAGGCACGAGCATCTTTGAGGAACAGTCGAGCTCGTTCGTGCGACGGGTAAATGTCGAGCACGCGTTGGTAGCAACGAGCGGCCCGATCGTATCGCTCCGAATCCTCGTACAGCAGGCCGAGGTTCAACAGGGCTCCGACACTGGTCGGGAAGCGGGCTGTCGAGCGTTCGTAGAGATCGAGCGCGACATCGTCGTTGCCGCGGCGATCGTTCTCTAGGGCCAGGCCAAACAGCGCACCGGCATGATTGGGGTCGGTGTCGACGGCTCGCTCATAGAGTGCGACCGCTTCTTCCGGGTTCGCACCCAGGGCGGCAACCGTGGCACCACGTTGGTAAAGATATTCGGCCGTCTGCTCAACCGCGCCAAACAGGTTGTCGAGCGTCGCCATGGCGCCATCGGTGTCGCCGAGGTATCGCAGGCATTCGGCGATGAACAACTGGCATTGATCGTTGTCGTAGCCCGCGGTGGCAGCCGAGGCGTAGCACTCCTTGGCTCGCTCGTACTCATCTTGCGCAAAGTGGGCCTTGCCCATGTAGAAGTGGGCCAGGGCACCGCCGTCCGATCCAGAGAGGATCTCAACGGCCTGAGCGTAACGACCGAGAAGGTAGCAGCAGACGCCAAGTCGAACGGCCGTGGCGGGTGTGCGATCTTCGCGGACTTCCAATTCGCCGACGGCATCCTTCAGGACTTTGTACGAAGACATGTCCGAGGTGATTGCCGAGACGATCTGATCGATCTCTTGGGGACCAAAGGAAGTGTTGGACAACACGAGTTGTCGTACGTCCGTATCCAGTACTTCTGACATCAAATAATGCTCCCAATCAATCTCGTTCGGCGAATGAATCTGTGGACCAAGCCCAGTTCAGACAAGCACGGTTCTGCACGCCAGCGGTGGCACGACACTTACTACTCGGAGCGGAGGTGACCTCGCGCAGTCACGAGCCGTAGCCCTACAAATATAGCGGAGCCGACGATCTGGTGAAACGGGCCCAAGGCGGCGTACCGGGGCCGATACGGGCTACAGGGCTCTCAGCGAAGGGCAAATCGAGTTCGATTGGGCCCTTCTAGAGCCAGCGGCGGGAGTCGAACCCGCAACCCCCGCATTACGAATGCGGTGCTCTGCCAATTGAAGCTACGCTGGCTACTGCACGTCGCAACGTCCGATCGCGCAAGAGATTAGGGTAGGCCATGGACCTTGAGAATGTCAAGAGATGCCTGGGCTGGATAGGCTTTGTGGCGACCTGGTTCTTTCTGGGCCAAAACCCGTTCGTTTTGGTGCGAAACCTAAGATTCCGGCCAGCTGGTTGGGAGCGGTTGCGGGGCTGCCCTCTGCCAGCGATCTCTTACGATACAGAGACAGGCGTCATTCCAGCCGGGTTCGCTTTGCTAGCAGGGCGGGCCTAACTGCTGGGCTGGGCCTGACTGTCGCTCTGGCTACGCGGAGCCGGTTTGTGGGAGGCGACCTTTTCCTTGGTTGGCTGCCCCTCCTGACGTTCGATCGCTAGGTCGGTGATGATCACGTCTGAAATTCCACGCAGCGAGATCGTCTCATTGATCGTTTCCTGCAGTTGCCGTTTCAATTCGGTTAGAACCGGGTCGGTGAAATCGACCGCTCGTGCCCGTCGTAGAAGCTGTTCGACATTCTGCTGGACCATGCTTTTTCGCCGTTCCAGTCGCTCCCGCACCACCTTGTCAGTGCCTTCAAGCAGATCGACGTGAAGGCGGAAATCGACCCGTTGGATCTCGTCAGCGGCCTTGGTCGGGTTGGCAAAATAGAACTCGCCCAGGGTCACCTCGCGCGATCCGTTCTTAGCCTTTGGCTTTTCGGTAAGGTCGATCGCCAGGTAGGCAACATGTCCAAGCAATGACAAAATGAGGGCCGTTGCCAGGCACTTCTTCGAAAATAGCTGCTTCGGATTGAAGAGCCGCTTGAAGAAGGAGGGCTGAGCCTCGGCTGCTGCGTCGTCTTTTCCGGTTCCTCTGTCCCGCGGTGTGGAGCGTTCTTCTGCCATCGAATTTCGCCGTTGTCGAGTGGTTTGTTGTTTGGAGTGTCAAGCTGGGCAGAGCATGTCTCGCCCGCGCAACGCCCAATTCCTAGGGCTTTCAGCAAAAGTCTAGGTCACAAGCGGCCACCGCGATGGGACGCAAGAGATCCGGTCGTAGCGGTTGTGCCGGAACGATCGCCGAGCCCTGGGGGCACAGGTACGCCAGCAGCGGGCCAGATCCAGAGTTGCCAGAGGTGGCGAGAGGGGCAGTTGAAGTGGTCCGCGCATAAAGCGGGCCTCTGATGTGCCAAATACACTTTGACAGTGCGGGATGGCCAGGGGCAAGGCAACCATCCCACGAACGCTCATCAGAGGCCCACGGGCCAGTCAGGTTTTAGGCGAACTTGCGTCCGCGACATGATGCTATTGCACTCGGCGTGCCAAAGTCGCGCACTCAGGACCGCGATGCGCGTTCCAATACACCGTGAACCTGCTAGGGTAGGCATTTGCGTCGATAAATTTGTTTTAACTTTATTCGCAGCAACGACTTTGGGGTCATTTGGGGGGTGTATTAACGCGGCTCAATTGCTCAATCCAGGTGGTGCAGAATTGCACAATTGACCCGCCGGCAGCCTCTTCACCTCTCCGTTGGCAGATTCGATCCCATTTTGGGACGCTTGCTGATCTTGGGACTGGACGGGGGCGAAGCAACGCGTCTGTTGCGGTTTGAAACTCGATAAAGACCTGCGAGTCGTGACATCAAAGACGCGAAAACCTATGAGCCTTGGTTTCCGTAGAAATGGGTATCCGGCAGGAATCACCGGCGGCAATAGTGGGGCCGCGCCGGCGTTGATGGTGACGTGCGTTGTCCGGAGCCGATATGATTGCCCCTGCAAATACGCAAATACAGAATTCAGAATCTATCGAGGCGTTGCCCTATAGGCCGGGCGTTTGGACGTCGATCGGATATAAGCACCTAGCTGGAGAACCCCTTTCGTGGCAAACGAATCCGCCGCAAATGATCCTGCAGTCGTTGGGCCCTATCGCTGCGGACGAGGTCAGCCTTTGCTCCTTATCGCCGGGCCATGCGTGATTGAGGACGAGCAGAAGACACTGCAAATCGCTACACGGCTCCGCGAGATGACGGCCGACTTGCCGGTGCAGCTGGTGTTCAAGGCCTCCTTCGACAAGGCGAACCGCACCAGTGTCGATTCGTATCGCGGGCCTGGTCTCGACGCCGGTTTGGCGATTCTCGACCGCGTTGCTCAAGAAACCGGGCTGCCTGTGACGACCGACCTGCACGAATCTCACCAGGCGGCGGCCGTCGGCGAGGTGTGTGCCATGTTGCAGATTCCCGCGTTTCTATGCCGCCAGACCGACTTACTGCTCGCCTCGGCAAAGACGGGCCGTGCTGTGAACGTTAAGAAGGGGCAGTTTCTTGCCCCCCATGACATGCAGTACGTGGTGAACAAGTTGAGCGCCGGTGGTTGCAACGACATTCTGCTCTGCGAGCGCGGGACCTTCTTCGGTTACGGCCGCTTGGTCAACGACATGAAGGCCCTGCCGGCGATGCGGGAGCTAGGGCCACCGGTTGTTTTTGACGCAACGCATAGCGTGCAGGAGCCGGGAGGACTCGGTGGGCGAACGGGCGGAAATCGGGCGTTGGTGGAACCGCTGGCCCGTGCGGCTGTGTCCCTCGGCGTCGATGGGCTGTTTTTTGAGACGCATCCCGATCCAGATCAGTCGCCTAGTGACGGGCCTAACATGGTTCCCCTCGATGAATTTCCACAGCTGCTGGAGAGAATTGTGCGGCTACGTGAAACGGTGGAGAGCTTGTCGTGATACGTTGCCTGCCGCTGAACTGTTGGGGGCTGCTGCAGATCCTGCTGTCCGTCGTGGTGCTGGGCTGTGGTTCGGACGATGTCTTGCCACCAGAGGTGGCGTCGCCTCGGCTTGCCTCGTCACAGGTCGACCTATTTGGTTTGGCTTGGGAGGACTTCGATCGAATCGGTGAGAGCCGCCCCGATCAGGCATTTGATGAAACGATCAACCGGCTTAATCAGTGGGCATTGTCCAATGTAGAGTCGAGCGCAGATGTCGTCGCCTGGCAGGTCGATCCGCTCGTGAAGCAATTGCCCCCGGCCCTGCGCGACGAGTCGCTTCTGCAGCGACTGGCGTCAGAAGCATTTGCAAAGGGGGACGCCGCGTTTCTTCATGAAGCGATCCTGATGCGCGACGCGTCCAGGTATATCGTCGGTGACGCGAAAGACGCAGTTGAAAAGACCCAGCGACTGTTCGATTGGACGGTGCGGAACATTCGACTCGATCCCTTCGTAACGCGGCTCTGGCCTCGCGAGAATTTGCTGCTGGGGCGCGCCGCGCAAATCGATCGCGAGTGGGTCTTCATGATGCTCGCCAGGCAGCAGGGCCTCAAGGTCGTTTGGCTAGCAACATCCGCTAAGGAAACAGGCGGTTTCCGCCTCTGGTGTCCGGCCTTATGTCATGAGGGAGAGTTGTATCCCTTCGATCTGCTCTGGGGGGCGCCGATTCCGTCTGCCGATGGGAAAAGCTTGGCCACACTCACAGAAGCCGCGGCCAATGAAACGCTGCTGAAGACGCTCGACGTGCCCGGCAAGCCGTACCCCATTTCCGTGGCGGATCTGGACAAGGTGGCCGTGTTGATTGCCGCGCGGGAACAGTTTCTATCGCGGCGGATGTTGCGCGTTCAGCGACATCTGGCCGATCGTTTCGAACGAGGGAAATCGGCTTCTGCTGACCGGTCTATCGACGAGCGACTCGTGCTACACGTGGCGGCAACGGACCTCGCCAAAGAGATTGAAGGCTACGACCATGTCGAGACGGTTCGG
>CAYLRE010000171.1:0-10002 GCA_964385715.1 uncultured Planctomycetaceae bacterium | reverse complement strand
CATTGGCGAGGAAAAGATTCCCGGCGTGATGCTCGTCGGCGGCGACATCCATTGTAGCCGCGCTCTGAAGTACAAAACCGAAAAACGAATCGGCTACCCACTCTGGCAGTTCATCAGCTCACCGCTGCACAACGGCGTGATCCCAAGCCTGAATCACTCGCACCCGGACCTGGTCTACGGCGAGCCGATTCCGAACGTCTTCCTGCGACTCACGGCGGACACGACACGTCAGCCCGCCACGCTGGTCGCCTCGTGGATTCAAATGTCAGGCAAGAAGATCAACGAGGTCCGCCTCAACACCGAGCAGCTCACCCCGTCGCTTCCGATCGAAGAAGAGGTCGGCTTCACACCGATCTTCGACGGCAAGACTTTTAACGGCTGGAACGGCAATTTGGAATGGTTCCGAATTCAAGACGGCGCGATCGTCGGCGGCACCCTTGAGAAACCGATCCCGCACAATGAGTTCCTCACCTCCGCCAAGGAGTACGACGACTTCGAACTACGGCTCCAATTCAAAGCCCTCGGCAAAGGCGTCAACGCCGGCATCCAGATTCGCAGCCACCGCATCCCCAATCATCACGAGATGATCGGTTACCAAGCAGACATTGGCGATGGCTGGTGGGGCAAGCTTTACGATGAGTCACGCCGCAACCGGATCCTCGCCGGCCAGGATAACGACTTGACCAATACCGTCATCAAGAAAGAGGACTGGAACGACTACGTCATCCGCTGCGAAGGCAAGCGGGTGCAGTTCTGGATCAACGGCCACCAAACGGTCGACTACACCGAGCCGGACGATTCGATCGTGCAGAAGGGACTCATCGGACTACAGATCCACGGCGGTCCCCCGACCGAAGCCTGGTACCGCAACGTGCGAATCCGTGAGATTAAGAAGTAGGATCCCATCAAGGATCCGCATTCTTGGTGTGCCACTGGCTCCGCCAGTGCTTGCCGAATCGCAGGGAATGCTGTGCATGATTGCCCCTTGGGTGCCATGCTCACACTTGTGTGAGCATGCTTTCGTCGCGTGTTAAACCACATGTCCACGCAAGCGTGGACATGGCACCCTCGGATTCCGTCAGGCACTGCCTGACCTACAGCCGCAGCCGCCCTTCGCCCCTAAAACTCCCCTTCACCCTGTTCGTCGCCAAAGATCGAACGATTCGCAAGCGGTAACATCTCCGATGCCGTGCCCACGATCAGCGGGTCAGGCGGGTGGACAACTTTTCGATTCTTGTCCGGGTACGGCAGCGTATTGAGCACATAGCGAATAGCAGCCAGTCTGGCTCGCTTCTTGTCGTCCGAGCGGATCACGATCCAGGGCGAGCGAGGTGAGTCGGTGATCAGGAACATCGCGTTGCGGGCCCGCGTGTAAGCTTCGAAGCGATCAATCGATTCCTGGTCCATCGGGCTGAGCTTCCAATGCTTGAGCGGATCGCGACGCCGTGACTCGATTCTCCGCAGCTGTTCTTCGCGACCGACATCGAACCAAAGCTTGAACAGGTGCAGCCCACTTTCGATCAAGGCGTCCTCAAAATGAGGAACCTGATGAATGAACCGCTGATAGTCGGACGGTTCGCAAAAACCCATTACCGGCTCGACGCCCGCCCGGTTGTACCAAGAGCGATCGAAGAAAGCGATTTCGCCGCGGGTCGGAAGGTGGGCCACGTAGCGCTGAAAGTACCACTGCCCTCGCTCTACCTCGGTCGGCTTGGGAAGTGCGACCACGCGAGCCTCGCGCGGGTTGAGGTGCTCCATGAATCGCTTGATGGTGCCCCCTTTGCCGGCCGCATCACGACCTTCAAATAGCACCGCGATCTTCTGTTTCTCGGCGGCGGCCCAGCGCTGCACCTTGAGCAGTTCAACCTGAAGCTTCTGAAGCTCCTTCTCGTACGGCTTCGTCTTCTTCTTTTTGAGATACGGATACGGAAAATCGACGCCGCGTTGTGATTCGTTAAAGTCCATGACAGACGTTGGAGTGGAGGACGCGAAATGTGGAAAAGGAATCGTTCGGTTCATGTAGCGGCAGGAACGAGTGCCGTGACCCAGGCAGCGAGCCCGTGGGCCGCACAAATTGCCTGTCCGTCCATTGTAGCCACCTGGGAACGGCTATGCCGTCGTCCGAGCCGGGGCCGATTAGCGAATAAAAGAGGTCATTTCGTGTTGTCCGGAGGCAACGCGGGTGTTGTTTTCTTGCAACACCAGAAACATCCGCTACGGGGGCTTTGCCCGTCGGAAATCGTTGGCAGAATGGAAGTTGCCGCGACGAGCTCTCTAGCTCCGCTCGCCGGCGGCACGCAAAATGCTTCCCAGTAGCCATACGATAGACTTGAGTAGGTAAGTGTGCGCGAGCGATACGTCCTCGCTGCGTACGTCTGCAAGAAGCCATCCAACCCCATCCCATTGCTCGATTATCACCATGCCAGACAACAGCAACGCTCCGACGATTACCGAATACTTTGAAGCGAATCCTCGCGCCATGACGATGGTCGCGGCCCGCGAGCTAGGCATCAGTGAAGCGGAAGTCATGCGTGGACTTCCTAGCGACCGCGTACAGGAACTCTCCGCCAAGCGTTTTACGGAAATGATGGACGCCTTGGCCGGCTATGAGAAGGTGCATGTCATCGTCTCCAACGGCGCCACGACGATCGAATCATTCGGCCGGTTCGGCGGCTTCTCCACCTTCGGACCATTCTTCAATGTACAGAGCAAGTCGCTCGACATGCACATCCGGCAAGACGAAATCGCCGCGGTTTTCGCAGTCGAAAAACCAGGCCACCTCGACGGCGTATCAACCCTCAGCATTCAGTTCTACGACAAACTTGGCAACAGTGCGTTCAAGGTGTTCCTAACCTTCGGCAACAAGGCCCCATCCGACGCCTGCCGAACTTGGTGGACCAACTTTCGCAACAAATTTTCGATTACCGCTGCCTCCTAGCCGCAAGCACTTGTGTGCACAACGCACAGGAACGCCAATGGCAGCGTGAACGACCACCATCTTCACCTGCATTTGATCGACATCCTCCGCTTCGAGAATCGCACCATGGATAAACGAGAACGCGCACACAAGATCCTAGAACAGGCACGCGATCTATTGGCCGAACGGCTGATCGACGACGTGATCGAATCGGCGGACGGGATCATTGAAGATGCCGAAGGCCTCAGCTACATGGACGAAATCGGCCTGCTGCAGGAGAAAATCGGCAGTCGACTGGGCAACGTCAACAGCATGCTAGCCAACCTGCCAGCGGCCAAGCCGGCAACTCCGAAGCAGGCGGCCAGCAACAGTGCCGCGCCCACTGGCTACGTCGCGAAAGAAGACGATGCCGGAAGCAAGACCGCGGCGAACGCAGAAGCCGACGCCGACACTGCGGAATCCCAACCGGGCCGAAACACCGACGACGACGTGGCCAAGATTACCGCCGCCCAGCCGGTCACGTTCGCCCTGTTCGGGCAGCAAATCATCGCGGGCGATCTCGACCAGGCTGGCTGGACACTCTCCGAACTTCTCGACGTCGACCCCAAGGTCGGTCTCCGTTGTGCCACGGCGTTTCGTGATCGACTCAACGAAGACCCCATGACGATCCAAAAGGCGATGTCGCTGCGGGCCAGAATCACCGAAGGCAAACACAACGACTCTCTCATGATCTTGTGGGACTGCTTCGGCCTCCAGGGTCTCGAAGCAATCGCAGCGATCAACACGCTCAGGGCCAGCCTGTCGGCAGCTTAGCGACGCTCTGGCCCTGCATCTAAGCGATTCTCGTCCCGCGTGCCATTCGGCTTTCCAGGTCGCTCGTCTGATGCGGCTGAATCGGTGTTCCCCCGAACGCGCCTGCGACGCTAAAATTGCGCCGTCATCATCCTCTACACGAGGGCCACCGAACAAGGGGGATAGTCGTCGTGGGTACCCATTTTCGAAAAAACTGGTCTCCACCGATCAACGACGACGCAACTTACCGCGTCGATCTTACGTCTTGGGCCAGCGTCACCAGCGAGGCCACCACGGCCCGTCGGCTACTGACCAACCGCACCGCCGCGACCGCCCTACGGCTCGTTGAAGAGATTCACGCCGGAGCCCAACAAGCGATGGACGCGAGCCCCAATCAGGGCAAGCACGCATGCCACAAAGGTTGCCCCGGATGTTGTCATTCTATGATATCGGTGACCGCGCCCGAGGCGTGCGCAATCGCCGAATGGCTGCGGGACAACAAGAGGCCGGAAGAGGTCGCCGCGATTCGGCAACACGCCAGCGAGAACGCCGCCAAAGGCGCTTCCTTGAACCGCACCGCCTATGCGGAATCGATGCTGTGGTGCCCACTGCTCGATAGCCAACTTTCCTGCACCACCTACGACGTGCGGCCACTCACTTGCCGGGCTTGGAACTCGCTATCGCTCGACGCCTGTCACGACTGCTACTTTTCTAACCACGTCAACAAAAAGATCCCGTTGGACGATCACACGCACGCCATCGGTCAAGGGATCCGCTCCGGCTTGTCGGCCGGGATCAAGGGCATGGGCCTCGACGGCCAACACTACGAACTCAACAGCGCGTTGATCGTGGCGCTGGACGAGCCGGACGCCGCCGACCGCTGGATTCGCGGCGACGAAGTGTTCGAGCAATGCCATTCGGCATAAGGCGTCGAGGCACGCGTAGCAGGCCAGTTTCGAGAGCTAGTTCTAGCCGCTTGTGACCGGCATCTGGGCCACGCATTACCCCAAAACGGGTGGCTCATTCTGAAAGTTGATCTTTGCCAAAAAATCGCTACGTTAGGGTGCGTGGCGTTGCGCGCGAATCGCCAGGCCACGCGACTGGCGCGCGACGATTCGTGAGCAATACAGGCCGACTTTTTTGGCCCCCACCTCCAGGAACCAGAAAAAACGATAACCACCCTTGGGCCAACAAGTTGCGACGAAATTGGCGGTCGACCGCTAAAACCGTAACGTGGTAACCAGCAACACGTTGGAGTTTTTTGGCCGTCACCCCGTTTTCTCTGATTCAGCAAAAAAAGTCGCATCGCATGCGATCCCCTCGTTTATCGATGCGGCAGCTCAGCGATTCAACAACGATTTAACAGATACTTCCATTCAACAACTCAGCAATCAAACATCCACCCGCCACATTCGCGCTAGCGCGAGGAGCCCTAGAACTGATGCCCCGAACTTTGAACTTCCGCCTCGCGATTCTCTCCCTGCTTGTCATCGCTTCCACATTTTGCCACGGACGCTCTAGCAACGCTGCCGACGCGAATCGCAACCGCCCCAACGTGGTTGTCATTCTGGCCGACGACATGGGCATCGGCGACTTGTCGGTTTACAACTCCGACTCCAAGATCAATACGCCACACATGGATGCCTTCGCTCGTCAGGGTTTGCGAATGACCGACATGCATTCGCCTTCGGCCGTCTGTACGCCAACGCGATACGGACTACTCACCGGGCGTTACTGCTGGCGAACGCGACTCAAGTCGAGCGTATTGTTCGGTTACGACACGCTGCTGATCGACACGAATCGCATGACACTGGCCTCGATGCTCAAGAAACATGGTTACGCGACCGGCGTGTTTGGCAAATGGCATCTCGGCCTAGGCGCGGGCAAGAAGACCGATTACGCGAAGCCACTCACGCCTGGCCCGCTGTCGGTCGGCTTCGATACGTTCTACGGCATTCCGGCTTCGCTCGACATGGCTCCGCACGTGTTTGTAGAAGATGACCACGTGGTGGAAGCTCCGACCTCGAGCGTCGAAAAGGGAAACTACATTCGCTACGGCGGAACGGGCTACATCAACGCCGGGCCAATGGCGCCGAGCTTCCGACACGTCGATGTACTACCGGTAACGACCGACAAGACCGTCGAGTTCATCGAGAAACAAACCGCCGAGAAGCCGTTCTTCGTCTACGTCCCCTTCTCTGCTCCGCACACGCCTTGGCGGCCGACGGAAGAATTCAAAGGGAAGAGTCAGGCCGGTACCTACGGCGATTTCACGATGATGGTCGATCACTGCATTGGTCGAATCCTGAACGCGATCAAGGAGCAGGGTTTCGACGACAACACGCTGGTGATTGTCACCTCGGACAACGGTTCCCACTGGAACCAGGGCGACAAGAAGAAGTATGGTCACCTAGGCAACATGCACCTACGTGGGCAAAAGGCCGACATTCACGACGGCGGGCATCGCGTGCCGTTCATTGTCCGTTGGCCGGGCATGGTAAAGCCGGACACCGTCAGCGATAGCCTCGGCTGCTTGACCGACGTGTTCGCATCGGTGGCGGCCGTGATTGGCGAACCGCTGCCATTCAACGCGGGCGAAGACAGTTACAACCTGCTGCCCAGCTGGACTGAAAACAAGTCCGTTCGCACAGCGGTCGTTCACCACGCCGGTCGAGGCATGTTCGCCATTCGACGGGGCGATTGGAAGCTGATCTTGGGCTTGGGCACCGCCGGCTTTACCGAACCGTGGGGCCACATCGAGCCGAAGCCGGGTGAAGCTGCCGGACAGCTCTACAACATGGCCGACGATCCGAGCGAGACGACAAATCTGTGGCTGGAAAAACCGGAGATTGTGGCCGAACTAACACAACTGCTCGACCAATACAAACAAGCGGGACGTAGCCGGTGAACGCGCGCGGGGCAACATCACGAACTTACTGCTTCCATTGGCGAGACCGCGGGTGCAGGAGTATGCGACTAGAACGCGACCTTCAGCGTGGCCGTCGAGTCAGCCGAGAGCGACCGTACATCGTGGAACGAACGGCGAGATTCGCCTTCGCCAACATGAACGGTATACAACCCGGCCGCGAAGACCTTGGGGCGAAACGACGTCCCTTTGATCCGCAATGTGTAGACCACTTCGCCGCTCGCTTGGCTAACAACCTGCACGACAGGATCGCGGGCACCGGCAACCTCGATCGTGGGCAACCAAGCGGTCGCCTGCCGGCCGTAGTTGTCGGCCTGATCGACGGTGAGCGGCCAGCCCGGATACTGCTTCGTCGCTGGATGGGCGACATCCACATTGCGTGGCCAGCATTCAAAGGTGATTTGCCGTTTCGGTTTATTGAAACGCACCACGCCAAAGCCCGCAGCGAAGACGTTGAGTTCCTTGCCTTTCTGCGGATGAGCCATCGAAGGATTGGCCGCCGCATAACAGGTAACGCGATTGCCCAAACCGTCGATGAATTGACCGGTGTAGTCCGGCATTCCAGGCTTACGATTCTTGCCAGGCTCTTCCGGATCCCACCAACGCAGGTAGAAGTTGGCGATCGACGGCACGCAAAACGAATACCCGGCGTCGTCGAATTCGTCGATACCGTGGTGGAAGATAGTCCCCAGGTGCTGATCGCCAGCGATATGAACCGCGAACGACTTGCGGATCTCTCGCAGAGCCCGATTGCGTCCGCTCTGCGGCCAACCATTCGCGTCGAGGTCAGCATTCAGGCGACCGACGCCGCCGTGTACGTGTGCCCCGCCACAGAAAATCGTCTGCGAAAGGACTGCCTTCATTTCGGCTCCTTCCCAGTTGGCACCCCAATGGCGCAAGAACTTGAGCTGCCGGTCGCCCAGCAGCTTGGCACCGGCCACATCAAACGACGCGGGATCGAAATCCTTCGACTTCACGTGATCAGGCCGCGGCCCGATCTGTGGCACAACACCCTGCGGGCCGGTCTTGAACTTGCGATCCTCGAGGATCGCGAAGCTGATGCTGCCCAGCGTAAGATCGGTGTAGTAGACCGTGATGCCGCGTTGTACCGGCGTCGGATCGTAGGGTGCTGGCAGGTGGCTGGTTTGGGCACGCTGAACCTCGTTGACGTACTCGACCGACTTCACGTAGCCGCCGTCGTGTCCAGGGGCCGTGTTCGATTTCTTACCACTAGCTCCCCACAGGTTTCCTTGGCCAACGTCATGATCATCAGGCAGGGTAATTGTCGGACGATCGCGGATGACCTCGCCAAAGTCGCGACCGAACTTGAGCCAGTAACCGAGGTGGTTGTTGTGGTCGTAAACCTGATCACCAGAGAAGAAGAGCAGGTCAGGATCGATCTTCTTGACGTTTTCGACGAGATCCGTGCGAGGGACATCGCCTCCACCGTTGGCATAAATCGAGTTGCCGGTGAATGCGGCGACGACAATCTCATCCTTCTCGACTGGATCTCTACGAATAGTTCCGCTGTAGCTCGCCTTGGGACCATGAGCCACACGGTAGCGGACATCACGCGTGTTATCCCAGTTCGTAATCCGAAACGGAGCGGTCCAGCCGGGCTCAATGACCTTGGACTCCGCAAGCAACACCCATTTGCCGTCCCTCTCGACTTCGAGCGTCACGGTGCGAGATTCGGTCGCCAGGAGCGGGTAAAGCTGGGCGGTCAGATTGAGCACGCTGTCGTGCACGGTGTAAAGCGAGAAGCAAATGACCTCGTCTCGCGGAACGTCAGTGTAAAGCAGCGGTCGCTTCGGCTTCGCTGCCGCACTGGTCGGCGCTGTAGGATCATCGGCGCGGAGCGGGCACGCGAGAATCATGGCCATGGCCACCAGGGCAATTGCGGCCAATGCAGCAGTCTGGATGAAGCGGCTGACTGCCGAATTGCGAAAACGGGACAAAATCACTCGAACCGGGCTCATCAGCAACGAATCCTCCACAATCGGCGACAGCATGTCGCCTGATAGATTGATACAATGTTCGATCGCAAACCAACATACTGCATGGAGCCTGCTTTGACAAAACACAACTCGAATAGATCGGCATCGGCGACCACAACAATGCGAAAGCGACCGGAACCAAGTAACACGACTGCGACATTCACTGCCTGGGCGCTGATGACTGCCGGGGCATTGTTCGCATCGCTTCTGAGTGTTGCGGAGCCTGCCGCCGCGGAAAATGAAGCCACGGCAGAGGCGAAGAAGCCCAAGCGTCCCAACATTCTTTGGATCTCCTGCGAGGATATCAGTTCGCACCTCGGCTGCTACGGTTCAAAAGATGCGATCACGCCAACTCTCGACGCCCTGGCTGCCCGCGGCATTCGCTTTTCGCACGCCTTTACGACCTGCCCGGTCTGTGCGACGAATCGCTCCTCGATCATCACCGGCATGTACCCGACGTCCATCGGCACGCACCTGATGCGATGCAAGGCAAAACTGCCGCCGGAGATCAAATGCTTTACCGAGTACCTGCGCGATGCTGGCTACTACTGCACCAACGACAACAAGACCGACTACAACTTTGAATTCCCCAAGTCGGCCTGGGACCTGAACGGGATCGGAGCCCATTGGCGCCGCCGCAGCGAGAAGGAACAACCTTTCTTCCACGTTCGGAACTTCGTCAACACGCATGAGAGCCGTATCTGGCCGCGGGGTGAGGGGCACGCCAAGCTAACACCGCGTCTCAAGAAAGGCGACCATCGTGACCCGGCAAAGGTGACCTTGCCACCGTATTATCCCGACACGAAAGAAGCGAGGCGAGACTGGGCCAACTACCACGAGGCGATCACGGAGCTTGATTATCGGGCCGGCGAACTGCTCGAGCAGCTAGAAGAAGATGGGCTCGCAGATGACACGATCGTCTTCTTCTGGTCGGATCATGGGGTCGGACTACCGCGTGGAAAACGCTGGCTTTACGACTCCGGAACACGAGTCCCCTTCATTGTGTACGTCCCGGAAAAGTTCCGCACGTCGGCCACAATTAAGTCTGGCACGATGGAGCCGGGCAGTGCCAGCAAGGAGCTGATCAGTTACGTCGACTTGGCCCCTACCGTGCTAAGCCTGGCAGGTGTCAAGATTCCGGATCACATGCAAGGGCACGCGTTTCTCGGCCCCGCTGCCCGAGCGTCGCGAGATTTTGTCATCAGTGTCCGAGACCGCATGGACGAACGTTACGACATGATGCGCACGGTTCGAGATCACCGCTGGCGATACAATCGGAACTTCATGCCTTGGAAACCGTACGCTCAGTGGCTGCAATATGCGGAGACAAATACGACGATGCAGGCCCTCAGGCGTCTGCAAGCCGAAGG
>CAYLRE010000170.1:0-10036 GCA_964385715.1 uncultured Planctomycetaceae bacterium | reverse complement strand
CTTACTTTGACTTCGGTCGACAACACAACCGCGTCGACCGGCACGAAAGTATTGATCTGGCTCGCCTGGCTAAAGACCATACTGAAGCCGATGACGAGAAATATGGTCGGGATGACGCAGAACGCCGCCAAAACAATTCGCAAGAACCACTTCATAGTATCCCCTGATTCTGTTGCCCTGATTTCTTCAATCGATGGCTCATCGCTGCCCCGCGAAAACCGCCGAACTGGGCTACCTGGATCGCCATCATCTCGGCATCTTAACCGAGACATTGACTCGCCAGCGACGCCACTCTCGCCCGGATGGTTAACAAGAACGTGCCGAAGAAGCAACTCGGTTAGCTAATCGGTGTAGAGGCGTAGGTGGTCCTGACCGCCAATCTAGAACTGGTAGCTCGCCGGCGTTATTGGCCCACCGGAAGCAGGTGGTGCAGGCGTGACTGGAGCTCGATCGAGCTGACTGAGAAACTGGCCTGCGGGGTGAACCGTGCTGTCGATCGCCAACGCTCGCCGAAAGTGCTCTCGAGCCTCTTCGATTCGTCCTTGTCGCGTGAGTAGGACGCCAAGATTCGAGTAAGCAGCGGCTGGCCCAACGACGTGGGCAAAAGCGTCGTAGCTTTCTTTCAGGCGATTCTGCATTGCCAGCGTCATGGCAAGATTGGTCGTCGCGCGGCGATGGGTCGCATCGACAGTGAGCGTGCGTCGGAACCACGTTTCCGCTGCAGGCCAGTTTTCACGGTGAAGATGAAATACGCCAAAGTCGTTAAGCAGATCCGCGTCATGCGGCTGCAATCGCAACGCCTGCTCATAGGCCGCGTGGGCGCGAGCATCGTCACCGCGACGATCATACAAGACCGCAAGTCGACGATTCAGCTGCACCAGGCCAGGCTCGAACATGCGTGCTTGTTCGTAGTAACGGATGGCTTCATCCGTCTTTTCTTGTTGTTCAGCGGCTTGTGCCTTGTTCAAGGCAAGAGCTGCCTGGCTTTTTGCAAGGGTCTTGGCATCGACCGAATCGGCTGACGCAAGCATTCTGCCGTCGTCGGCGGAACGCATACTCGCGCAACCGGACGCTACGACAGCGAGGACGAGGGCCATACTATACAAGAACGGCGGTCGTTGCTTACCAAGTTCCCGGACGTGACCTTTACCACTCTGCGAATTCATTAGAAGCCCCTCCCGCCCAAGCCGCCGCCGCCAAAGCTACCGGAGCCAAGACTTCCTCCGCTACCAACACCACCGCCGCCAAGACCGCCTCCGAGTCCACCTCGGCCGACTCCGGCGCGGATATAGCCGCGATTCAGCTGGAACGACTCTTGTCCATGTAATCCTTCAGCGGCCGGGTAGCCGACGCTAACACGAGCCTCGGCGTCTGGTAGCCCGCGTTCCGTGAAGAATGCTACTAACGATGCCTTACGTTGTTCGTCTAGCGCGGGATTCGCAGACGGCTCCACGACGACCGAGCAGGGATCTCTCATCAGACGCGACTCAAGAATGGACAAGTGTCGCTGCCCAAAAGGCCCGAGGTTCGTAGTCTCACCGTGCCATTCGTATTGATAGATGATCAGATCGTCGTATTCCGCGAGCGTTCCCTGCGTGGTTTGCCAGGCACAGGTGTGAACGCCTGCCGGCTGCGGAATCGCACCGTGAGGAATGTCTGCACAACCGTCGCACCAAAGTCGACCGCAGTTGGCACAGCAGCCGGACAAGAACACCAATCCGCAGATCAGCGCGACGGGAATATAGCGAAAATGTCCCATGAAACTACCTTGTTTCGTTCGTTATTACGGCTGGTTGCGACGGGGAACCGGTACCGGCAAGGATTCCGCCGACGGCCAAGCAGGCGAGACAGGCATCGCCGGCGGCGATTGGAGATACCCTTGCGGCAATCCCTGGTCACGACAACCGTAGCTGTGTCCCTTTTGTCCGATGATGAAGATGTCTTCGCAGTGATGGTATCGTTTTAGCCGTGCCCAATCGGTGCGGACCGGGCTGCGAAAATCTTCACTGCGCCGGCTTTCAAGAACACCTTTGATGTAGAACTCGATGTCTCCCGGCTCGAACACGTCGGAACCAGGCAACGACAAACAAGCGTCTGGATCAACGGGATGGACCAGTTCCGGCGTGATGAGAATGACCAATTCCTGCTCATCTGCGGTTGTGCTATCGCTCTTGAATAGTCGTCCCACGATGGGCAAATCGCCGACGCCTGGAACACGCGAGCTATTCGCACCGAAGTTGGTTTGGATGAGCCCCGCGACTGCTAATGTTTGACCCTCGCGAAGTTCAACTGTGTTTTGGAAGTTTCGCGTATTGAGTCCGGGGACCTCGCTACCATCGACATCCGTTGCCAGCGCTTCGTCGCGAGTACTGACATTCGCGGCGATATTGAGACGAATCTTATCGCGGTCGACAATAAACGGCACGAATTGAAGTTGCACTCCGAAAGGAATGAACTCGACACCTTGCGCTGCGGATCCAAAACCGACGCGGGCCGCGGGAACCGGGAATTGACCGCCGGCCTGAAATCGCGCCGGGCGACCATGTAACGTAACGAGATTCGGCTCGGCCAATGCGCGGGCGAGGTTGTGCTGCTTGAGTGCGTCCACGGTTAGCCGGAAATCGCCACGTGCGACCGACAAGGTTCCGCCTTCGAGCACCATCAGAGAATTGTCGACCAGATCGCCCACTCGCGGTGGAAAAGCCGCATCGAAGCCGACTCCGCTGCCGCCTTCGATTCGCATGCTGGTTCCAATCGACCGCAAGGCGCTACGATTCACCTCGGCGACCGTAACTCGCAACATGACCTGCTGCTCACCTGGAATGGTGAGCATATTGATCACATTCGTTTCGCCTTCAAGACCGGCGACCGCCGCTAGGCGATCAAGCGTTAGTCCCAATTGTTCATTGGTTTGCAACACCCCTTCTGGCGAATAGTTTGTCTGACTGAAAGAAAATTCGGCTGGCTCGGAGTCGCGATTGTCACGACGGCTCGGTGGCGCGTGTTCCCCGACGATCCGCAATATCTGCGCCGCCTCGATGACGTCTTTGGCTTGGCCGCGCACGACCACTTGGTCACCAATGAGCGAAAGCTTGACAAAGCTATCGGGGAAATCGCGATTGATCTCCTCCTCAAGAGCCTGAAAAACCGCTTCTAGGCGGATTTTGTAGCCCGCATCCTGGGTAACTCTAAGTAAGTAGCTGAGCACGCGCTGCTCGCCTGGGCGGTCCGGGTCGTTAACCCAGATCGTCAAAACCGTGCGACCGGGCGCTACTCCAACGATCGCGATCTCCGTATCGGAAATAACGTCGTACGACGCGATCGAGTCTTGGGCGAGATAGATGCGAGTCGGCGTCTCCTTAAACTCAAGTATCCGCGGCCGGCCCACGAACAAGTCGAGCGGCAGCTCGGGATCGATCGTCCGCTCGACGAACCGACTGTACTCGCGTGCGACGTCTGGCCTCTGCGGTGGGTCTGCCAACTCCTTCGGCATACCAGGCAAGAGAGGAAGTCGCCTTTGATCAGGAGCTCCGTCGGCACCAGCTCCTGGAATTTGAACGCGAGGCGAAATCTCGTGCGGACCCGTCGAGGGTGGCAATGTGGCCGTTGCTCGGCGCTGGCCCTCGCCTTGCGCGAATCGGACCGTTGGATTCAATTGCGGCTGCACAAGCTGAACCCGCGGGCTGCGACCGGGCAGTTGCGTTTGAAGGGACGGCTGAACGGGAACCTGAACTCTGCCTGCAGCGGCAGCCGCATTGCGCGGATCCCAATCCGAGGCTCCCGACGATTGCCCGAGCGACAATTGCGCACCGGTCCCGCAGACCAACAGGCCCAGCAAGAGTTGGCCGGTCCACCGAGGCAGACGACCAGCGCACCTTTGAATTGCCATTCCCCCCATAAACTCCCTCACGCCTCTGTAGCGGGTAAGACGACGCTTTGCGCGCACGCCCACGTGCGAGGCCCAACCAGTGTGGGTTTTATCGGACAGGGTGACTTTGCCGGTTGAATCGATCTTGCGATTTGTGCCGGCGACTGGCAGAAAGCGAGAATCCGGCCCGAAAGGGAACGCAAGCAATGCTGGCTGTCGATCGCCGGGACGAATCAATCAAGAATCGGGTGCTCGCCTATGCCTAGCACCCGCTAGTATCGCTACCGGAAGAAGCAACTTGAACTCGCGTCCCAACATCCAGTCGCGTCGCCAGTGATCCGGCCGCCGCCTCGACTATGGAATGCGTACCTTCGGTCCGCGGAACGAATCGCCACGGGCGTTGGCCATGAATGACGGATAAGACCACGCCCATTTCATCGAGCATCGCGACATCGATCGAAAATCGCATCCAGTGCGTATGAATCGACCGGCAGGGTCTCAGTAGCAGCGCTTCGTCCGAGGCCAAGGTGCGACGCAGTTGTAGCCCACGAAATCGCTGCCAGAACGTCTCCGCCAATTGCAGCTTGGCGATGATGACGTCCCCGCTGCTAGCATCGACTAGCTGGTGCGTTTGGGCCATCCTTAGAAGCTCCGCACCTGAAGGAACGTGTCTGCGATCTTGAATAGTTGCACGAAGAAGGGACCAAGCGTCCACACAAACAGCCCTGGCAAGAAACAAACGACCAAGGGAAGCATGCGTTTGACAGGCAGCGACGCCGCAAAGGTATTCGCCCGCTCCCGTCGCCTGCCGCGCATGTCATCCGCCTGCCGCCGCAGAACGCCAGAAATCCCCATCCCGATTTGCTCGGCCTGGGCCAATGCGGAGACGAAGATACTGACCGTTGAAATATTCAGTCTCTGCGAAAAACGGCGCAAAGACTCGACGCGAGCACGACCAGCCAACAAGTCGGCTTGAAAGGTTTGCAGTTCATCGGCCAGAGGACGATCGGACAGACGTGTCGTCATAATCCGCGACAACGCGGCATCGAAGCCAAGGCCAGCCTCGCTGAGTGTCGCGAGCAGTTCGAGCGCCAGTGGCAAGTCCTGCTCAACCAACTGAACGCGGTTCCTGCGGGCGGAGCGGACGTAGAGCCAGGGTATCGCTCCCAACATAATTCCAAGCAGCCAGGGCATAAGTAGTGCCAGCGGCAGGATCAACTGCCCTACCCCACCCGGGATGGTTTCCACTCCCGCGACGATCATCGTACGCATGTCAGAGACATAAACGATCGTTGCCGAAGCGGCGCCGCATACAATGGCGACTAGCGTCGCGATCACAAACACGTTGGGGGCGTTTTCTGAACGGAAACCGGCCAAGTAAAGCCAGCGTCGCAGGAAACGCATCTCGGTCACGGCGTTGTCGCGATTGGCCTGGATCGTTTCGGTTGCATCATCGTAGAGCCGCTCACGCACCACCGTCGCGACGCGTATGCGATACCAGACCACCAACAACCCAATCAGGGCGATGAGCCAGAATATCAGAACGGCTGCGACCTTAACGAACATTAGACGTGGTTCCCTTCAAGACTCTCTAACTTCTAGAACTTCATGCGGCTAATGTATGACATCCAGACAATTCCGACGGCCTGTAACAACATCGATCCGGCGGCAAAGAAACTACCGATCGACGTCGAGAGAAACTCTTTCATCTGCTCCGGCCCGTTGCTATAGACAATCAACGCCAGCAGGTAGGTCAACGCCAGCACCATGACGGTGGACATTTGCGATTGAGCCGTATTGCTACGAATACGACGTGATATGTCGATGCGATCGCGAATCGTGCGGCCGACAGTAGCCAGCGTTGGAGCCAGACTTCCACCCACTTCCCAATGGACAGCTAATGTCGACGAGAACAATAGAAACGTCTCGAGAGGAATGCGTTCCGAGAGATTCTTGAAAACGGTCTGGGGCTGATCGCCGAAACGAATCCGCCCAAGCACATCTTCCAATTGTCCGCGTAAGGGGTTTCGCGTTTCCTGAATCGCAGCCTCAAGTGCTCCGGCCACCCCTGCCCCGGCTCCCAAAGCACCAACCATGATGTCGACGGCATCCGCGAGCTGCGTCTCGAGCTTCACAGCCCGGCGAACCGCTAGAAAGGCTTCAAGCTGGCCACCAAGCAAACCAGCTATCGCGGCCAGCGACAGACAATACTGCCACATCATGCCGGCGGCGAAATACAACACGAACGCCACTGGCAGTATCATTACCCATGGCAACCAACGCAGCGGTCGCGAAAGAGGAAGCGTGCCGATGTGGGATGAACGCGTTCTCTCGACAGCCCCCTGTCCGACACCAACCTGCTCGGCCGACGCTGTCGCTTCACCCAAGCGATCTAGCACCAAAGTGCGCATGCGATAGACTCGCCATCCGTAGACAAGCGTACCGACGAGCGTCGCGAAACCGAGTATTGCCGCCGTTTCAACCATGCAAATTTCGAGTTGGGCTTTGGAAAATGTCTAGCGGCACATCGATGTCTCGGGCCCGCAGTTCTTCAACGGCTCGCGGCACGATTCCCGTCGGCACGTACTCACCAACAATCTGCCGGCCCTTGCGCCCGCGCGACTCAAAGCGAAAAATTTCCTGAAGCTGCGGTGTCGAGCCTTCGAGGCCGCGAACTTCGGCGACGCTCTCGACTCGCCGCACCCCGTCTTCGTAGCGACGGATATGAATGATCAATTCGAGCGCCGACACAATCTGCTCGCGAATTGCACGCGACGGAAGTTCGAGACCGGACATCAAGACCATTGTTTCCAGGCGGGCGAGTGCGTCGCGAGGGCTATTCGCATGCACGGTAGTAACGCCCCCGTCGTGACCGATGTTCATCGCCTGCATCATGTCGAGTGCTTCGCCGCCGCGGACTTCGCCCACGATGATCCGATCCGGCCGCATACGAAGCGCGTTGATGACCAAGTCGCGGGCAGTAATCATCCCGCGACCTTCGATGTTGGCCGGTCGTGTTTCCATGCGTACCACATGAACCTGATCGAGGATCAGTTCCGCTGCGTCTTCGATCGTAACGATTCGTTCGGTATCGGGAATCGACTCGGCAATGGCACCCAGGAACGTTGACTTACCGGAACCGGTTCCCCCGGAAACGAGCAGGTTGCGACGTCCACTCACCATATATTTGAAAAACGTCTGCATTGCCGGCGAGAACATTCCAAGCTGCAGGAGTTCGTCGCAATGAAGCCGACGATGCCCGAAACGCCGGATCGATAGTGTTGGTCCGTCGATGGTGACCGGTGGCAATGTGGCGTTCACACGACTGCCGTCCGGAAGCCGTGCGTCGACCATCGGCGAACTCTCGTCAATCCGCCGGCCGACTCGCGCTGCAATTCGATGGATGATCCTCACCAGGTGTTCGTCATCGCGAAAACGGACGTTGGCGGGTTCCAGACGGCCAAACCGTTCGATGAACACCTGATGCGGACCGTTCACCAAGATATCGGTCACGGCTGGATCGGCCATCACAGTGGCCAATGGTCCAACACCCAACGTCTCCTCCAACAAGTCGTCGACCAATTGACCGCGTTCAGTGTTATTGAGCGGCAGGTCCTGAAGCTCCAAAGACTGGTCAACGAACTCGCGGACGATCGTCGTCAGCGTTTCCTCGTCGGCACCAAGTAATCCCCGACGATCCAGATCGTCGAGCAATCGCTGATGCAGCTCACCCTTAACCGCCAGATAGGTAACCCGCCCCGACACCGGAGCCGCTGGCGCAGTAGACGCGGTAGCCGTACGCGTCGACTCTTGTGCCTTATCGGCGCGTTTCTTTCGCAAGCGTTCGAGCGGCAGGTTGACGCTCGAACCGGCCAAAGTGCTGCGAGCGGTTGTCGTCTCGGCTTCCTTACTCATTGTTCGCCTCCCACGTTTCGGACGTCGCATCGGCTGTCGCTTCAGACCGCAATTGCCCCCGAACCTGTGAATCCGCGGCGGCGTGCCCGTTTCGACCTGAATGAAGGGTTTCCAATTCCGAGACCATGGCTCGAAACTCTTTTCCGAATCGATTCCAGGAACCGAAAACCCCATCCAGATCCATCACGTAGGGTCGGCCAGCGTTCGCCGCAGAGATGACATTCTTGTCGTAAGGCAGCACCGCATGGATCTCGCTATCAAGCCGAGCAGCAACATCTTCGGCAGACAACCCACCCGCAATCGACGTCATGCGGTTGAGAATGACTCGCCGTCGATCTCTGGGGAAGTGAATATCGTCGAGCACCTGCAGCATCTTGGTCGCTCCGATGACCGTTGGTACGACGTTTTCAACAATTACGTATGCTCGATCACTTAGATCGAGCACCGCGACCACCACCCGATCAAAAAGAGGGAACGTATCGACCACGACAAATTCATAAGTTCGCCTGGCGAGCGTCAGGATTCGAGAAACGACATCGTCATCGACGGTGGCCGCTTCAACGGCATCGGCCGGAGCAGCCAACAGATGCAGACCACTCTCGTGGGGCGTTACCATCTGTCGCAACATCGTCTCGTCGATGCGACTGTGCTCGCTGGCAGCGTCGGTCAACGTCACGCGAGGAGTCACATCCAACATCGATGCCGCGACGCCCATCTGCAGGGATGCATCGATCAGCAGAACGCGACCGGGATGGCGCTGGGCCAAGGCGACCGCGCAGTTAACAGCCAGCGTCGACTTTCCGACGCCTCCCTTGTTGCTAATAAACGAGACGACACGCCCATCGGCGTCCGGCACCGGCACTAGCCGCTCGTGACTACGCGTCAGCAACTCGCCGAGTTCGGACGAAGACACCGGCCGGCGGAGAAAATCCGTGACTCCAGCCCGAAGCGTCTCGATGATCACGGAACTCTCACTGACGTCCGCGTCGAACTCCTCTGGCCGATAGACGGCAGCAATGGTCGTCGAGGGTGCGCTCACGCCAACTTCACTGGTAAAGCGCCGCATTCCGTCGAGATCCGAAGTCAACTCCACGACGATTAAGTCGGGCGTGCGGTTTCTTACTGCTTCCAAACCCTTGCGCATCGAGTCCACGACCACCGTCGAGGGCGCACGGTCGCCCAACGACGCGATCGCCGCAAGCAACTCTTCCTGCAACTTCACGTCATGGGTAACGATAAGAATGTGGGTAGTAGGGGGCATGGTTTCTTTCTCGATCTACTCCTCGCTCCGTACCAACGCCGGCGCGGTGATGCCGTCGTCGTCGTCAAGAAGGCTTCTATTCGCCGTGACCAACTCACCCCACTGTTCAGACGTCAAATCGGCCGAAGGCCGGAAAACGGCCGAGGTATTGAAAAAACCTCGTCGCCATTCTGGATCGGCCGCAGAAATCCTGGTGATTTGCTGATTGATGTGATCAACCTTCACGTAGCCGAAGCCAACGACATACTTTTCTTGCCCGCCACTGGCGAGCGTGTCGATGATCGTCACGTAGGCAGAGTCGGTAGGATAGTTTCCGTGGTAGGAGTCGGCGTCCATCGATGTAATTGACGCGGCAGATTCTGCCTTGGCCAGATCACCGAGGGAGCTCTGTGAGACCTGTCCTGCGTCAAAGGTTTCAAATTGTTCCATTGAAATTGGCGCATCACCCGCCAATTGCCACGTGCTTCGTTCGACCTGCACATTAATCAATCCCACGACGGCTACCGTCTCGCCTGAGTCGCTCGTGTATTCAAGATACGGCCCGGCAGTTCTTGCCGGAGACTGACGAGCGATCGATGCCTGGCGAACGATGGTGCCTCGTTCGATTCGCTGCCAAAGGTCCGCGGATCCACCAACGACAACGCCGCGGCCAAACAGAAACGGGACCGGAGGGCCTGCCGAGCCGCCGGCCGGAAGCTCCTCTCCCGTTCGCCGCAGACGGACCAATACGTCGGCACCGTCGGAAGCGATATCAAAATCAGGTCGATCGTAGTAATTGGACGCCGCTGAATCGACAGCCAACTCGGCGTGCCGCTCGCCACTACCTTGGTAATTCCCCACTAAGATGTCGTCCGTCGCGTTTTCTTGAGGTGACTGCAATGACGGGGTCCAGTGGCCGGGACTATTGCTACCCAGTTTGGGCTGGGCACGAAAACCGCCAGCGATCACGACACCATCATCGTCAAACGTTAGCGTCGGCCCGACATCGGACA
>CAYLRE010000169.1:0-10211 GCA_964385715.1 uncultured Planctomycetaceae bacterium | reverse complement strand
CGCCCGTGCTGACATCGACGCTAAGGGGAACAGTCAACTCACCGGCTTCGCTCATCTCTTCCGGCACAATCTTGAGCATCTCCTCAAGCTCTTCGGGCGGTACTTCAAGAATCAGCTCATCGTGAACTTGAAGCAGCATTCGCGAGGCCCGCTCATCATCGACGAGCCGATGGTACAGCGAGATCATCGCCTTCTTAATCAGATCAGCAGCCGAACCCTGAATTACGGTGTTGATGGCAGTCCGTTCCGCCAAATTCCGCTGACGTCCTCCGGTATCGGCTCGAACCCCGCTAATCTGCCGACGACGGCCAGAAATTGTCTTGACATAGCCAACAGCACGACACTCGTCGAGCACCTCACGCAGAAATTCGTCAATCCGCGGATAGCGATCAAAGTAGGCATCGATAAACGCGGCCGCTTCTTCTTGGTCGATATCGAGTGACTTGGCTAGCCCAAAGGGGCTCTGCCCATAAATAACGCCGAAATTGACGGCCTTGGCGCTTCGTCGCTGGTCAGACGTCACGTCTTCAATCGCAACGTTGTGGATCTGACTGGCGACCAATGCATGAATATCCTCGTCCTTGGCGAATGCCTCGCATAGAGCCTCGTCACCCGAAAAGTGAGCAAGAACACGAAGTTCGATCTGAGAATAGTCGGCCGCTAACAGCTTCCAACCGTCTTCGCCAGGCAAGAACGCGGAGCGAATTTCCTTGCCACGATCACTCCGTACCGGGATGTTCTGCAGGTTGGGGTCGTTCGAGCTGAGTCGCCCAGTCGCCGCCACAACCTGATTGAGCGACGTGTGCACGCGACCCGTGTCGGGATGGACCATCGTCGGCAACGCGTCGACATAGGTACTCTTCAACTTGGCGAATTGACGGAACTCGATAATCTTCTCAGGCAGCGGGTGCTGACGAGCCAACTCCTCCAACACGCTGGCGTCGGTGCTGGCCCCCGTCTTGGTCTTCTTGATGATCGGCAGGCCGAGCTCCTCAAACAACACCTCCGCGAGCTGCTTCGGTGATGCAATGTTGAACTCATGGCCTGCAATCTCGTAGATCTCGCGTTCGAGCGTGTCGAGTCGCTCGCCGTACTGCTGACTCAATTCCTCCAGCCGCGGCGCGTCTAGCTTTATCCCGTTGAACTCGAGTTCCGCCAGCACCTCGACCAGCGGCAACTCCAACTCTTCATACAACTCCATCAAATCCGCAGCGCGAAGTTTCTCTTCGAGAATCGGCTTGAGCCGTAGCGGAATGTCGGCGTCTTCAGCCGCGTAATGCGTGATCTGCTCCAGCGGCACCTCGTCCATTGACTTCTGATTCTTGCCTTTACCAATCAGCTCGGTGATCTTCGTCGTGGTGTGATTCAAATAGCGTTTGGCGAGTTCATCCAGGCTGTGACTTCGCTCGCCCGCATCCAGCAAGTAGCTGGCGAGCATCGTATCGAAAGCGATTCCGGCCATTTCGACGCCGGCGGATCGTAACACGATCTGCTCGTACTTAAGATTTTGACCAATCTTCTCAATGGTGGCATCTTCCAGGATGGTCCGAAGAGCCTCAAGCGTTTCCTGCGGATCGAGATGCGGTTCTCCTTCGGGCACCTGAACCGGGATATAAAACGCCTCCCCTGCCTCAATCGCGATTGCATAGCCGACGATTTGGGCCCAACGTGGCCAAACCGCCGTTCCGCCCCGCAGCGTCGTCTTCGTCTCCAAATCGAAGGAGACCAGTCGAGCCTGCTGGATCCGTTCGATGAGCGAGTCGAGTTCTTTACGCGTCGTGATCGCCTGGTAGTCCGCTTCCCAAATCGCAGGGGCAGCACCAGCATCGAACGACGCAAGCCGATCCCCCAGGCTATGAAAACCGTACTGCGTGAACAGCTCCTTGGCTCGCTCCGTGTCAATCGCACCGACTTTCGCTTCGCTCCAATCCACCTCCAGGGGCAGATCGGGGGTCAAGCGAACCAGATCTCGACTGAGCAATGCCAGCTCACGACCGTTACGCAAATTCTCTTGCCGCTTCTTACCAGAGACTTCGTCAGTATTGTCGAGGACATTGTCGAGGTCGCCAAATTTCTGAATCAGCTCACGAGCGATTTTGGGACCAATCAACGGAACGCCCGGCACGTTGTCGACCGAGTCTCCTACGAGTGACTGAAAGTCGACCACCTGATCGGGGCGAATACCCCAGTCCGCCTCCAATTCCTTCTCGCCGTAGACCGCATCCTTACGGACGTTGTAAATTTTTACATGATCGGTGATCAGCTGGCGACAATCCTTATCACCAGTTACGAGATAGCACTCGGCCTGGGCTTCATCACACTGACGAGCAAGCGTCGCCAACACGTCGTCCGCCTCGTGGTTCTCATAACTGACGACTGGAATGGCGAGCGACTCAAGCACTTCCTGAATCGCGGGAATCTGCGGTCGCAAGTCATCCGGCATTTCGCCACGGTTCGCCTTGTACTCGGGATACAACTCGTGGCGAAACGTATCGCCCGGCAAATCGAACGCGCAGACAAGATAGTCGGGCTGCTTGCTTTCCAGCAAGAAGAAGATGTCGCGAACAAAACCAAAGATAGCCGAAACCGGTTCGCCGCGAGGACTCGTCATCTCCGGTATGGCATGAAACACCTGGAATATGAGCGAATGCGAATCGATGACGTAGACCGACTTGCCACGGATATCCGTAACATCAGCCGAAGATTCACTTCCCACCGAATCGGAGGGTTCAGAAGAGGTCGGAGCCGACTCCTCCGTCTCCGGTTCAAATCCTGCGAATGAAGCTTGTCGTGTACGCTTACTCATGGTGACGCATAGGTGGGAGGCGACCGATGAATGCGGCCGGCGCATCCGAAAAACAAGCGGCTCGCCCATCGTAGAACGCTGTTCAGGAAAGTGTCAAGCAGATGGGAATCTTGCTCGATGACCATCATAGCGGTTACCATGGAGCCTCATTCCTCCCGGATCCTCCTCCGGCCACCCTCTCCTGCCTGCGGCACCCGCATGACAACTGCTCGCAACTCCCAGCCTTCAAGAAAAGCCAAGCCTGCCAAAGAAGCGAAGATGAACGCTTTCCATTGGTACACCCCGCGTTTCTGGCAGGGAATGCGTCTATCGACATGGTGGGGAATTCTTTGTCGCAATCGTTTTCGCATCCATCCAACGCGTTGGGCCATGGCCTTCATGACCACGTTGTTCGCAACGGTCAACTCGTGCTCCAGCGTCTGGGAGAACTTTCTCTACCGCAAGAAGCTTCGCGACGCGCGCATTGAAGATCCACCGCTTTTTATCGTCGGGCACTGGCGATCGGGAACGACATTCCTGCACGAGTTAATGGTCCTCGATCCCAGGCACTCGTATCCCCGCACCATCGATTGTCTGCTGCCGAATCAGTTCTTGCACTGCGGCGACTTTATTCGCAAATACTTGGGCATCGTGCTACCATCGAAACGCCCGATGGACAATATGGCTGCCGGATGGGATCGGCCGCAGGAAGACGAATTCGCCTTGATGAATATGGGGGCTCCTTCGCCCTATCTTTCCATGGCATTTCCCAACAATCCGCCCGAAGGCGTCGACTACCTCGACTTTGAAGGGGTCTCGGACGAGGACCTGGACAGTTGGAAGAACACACTGTTGGAATTCCTACGACGGCTCCAGATCAAGGACAAGCGTCGCATGGTCCTGAAGTCGCCAACACACACCGGTCGCGTCGAAGTGTTGGCCAAGATGTTTCCGGATGCCAAATTCGTACATATCGTACGTGATCCCTATAGTGTGTTCCCTTCAACCGTTCGACTTTGGAAGTCGCTTTACACTACCCAAGGTTTTCAATCCCCTAAGTTCAAGGAAATCAACGAGCACGTCTATACATGCTTCGAGCGCATGATGTCCGCTTACGAGCGTGGCCACCAATCAATTCCGGACGGTCATCTGTGCGAGGTTCGCTACGAAGACCTGGCACGCGATCCGATCGGTCAACTTCGTCGCGTCTACGACGAGCTCGACTTGGGCGAATTCGACGCCGCCCTTCCCCACTTTGAAGAGCACGTCGCGGGTCTCAAGGAATATAAGACCAACACGTTCCAGCTGGACGAAGATATCAAGAGCGATATCGATCGACGTTGGGCCCCGTTCATCGACAAATACGGCTACGGTCAGGCAACTGCTGACGAGACGGAACCCGCAGCGGACAACGAATCGGCCGCGGAGGCCGGCGCGTAGAATCTGCGTCGCTTTTCTGCCGGCGACGCGAGCCGGCGCAGATCCCTTCGCAAGCCGTTAAGCCGCATTCGGCGGAGCTGGCACCTGTTTGCCCTTGAGTTGATAGACATAGGCCAGCACCTCGGCAACCGCCGCAAACTGCTGGTTCGGGACCGGCTGGTTGACCTCGACCTCTTTGAAGAGAGCCCTGGCCAGCGGCTTCTTTTCCATAATTGGTACGCCGTGCTCAAGAGCCAGGCGGCGGATGCGCTGGGCGATCACGCCTGCTCCCTTGGCCACTACGACCGGAGCCAGCATCGTATCAGGATCGTATTGAATCGCGACGGCAAGCTCCGTCGGGTTCGTGATCACAACGTCCGCTTTCGGCACCGCAGAATTGAGCTGATTGAGTGCCAGCTGTCTTTGGGCGGCGCGACGCCGGGCAAGAATCTGCGGGTCTCCCTGCAAGTTCTTCATTTCTTCCCGCATTTCCTGGGTCGTCATCTTCATGTCCTGCTCTTGCTTCCAACGCTGGAACGCGTAGTCGGCAAGCGCAAGGATTAGCAGAGCAACTCCAATCTTCAGTGCCGTCCACAGGATAATGTCGACGAGCTGGAATGCGATCTGAGGAAGTTCCAAACCGATCATCTGCACAACACGATCACGATCTGACCAAACGCAAACGAAGGCCACCCCACCGACGATTAGGATCTTGAAGATACCAAACCCGAGTCGGGCGACGCTCGTGATCGAGAACATCCGCTTGAGGCCCGACAAAATATTGATCCGACTTAGATCGGGAGCCAGCTTGTCGGGCAGGAATAGAAAGCCGACCTGAAACAGGTTGGCCAGAATGGCCAGTCCCATTAGCAGACCTAGCAGCGGCAACAGCCCGTAGCCAACCATGCCCAAAATGCGGCCCCATTGCGAAACGGCCATGTCGCCGTCCATCGACAGCCAGGCTTCGCCACCAAGCTGTTCACGCATTAGCGACACCATCGGATCGACAAGCAGACCGCCCAAGAGCATGATCCCAGCGATACCACCGACGAGCAAAATTGCCGAACCAAGATCTTGAGAACGCGCAACTTGCCCCTGCTCGCGGGCCTGTTGCCTGCGATGCGGCGTAGCTTCGTGCGTACGATCGCCTGCTTGATCTGCCATGCTCGGTCGACTTGATTAACTCGAAACGAAGGAATTCTGCAAAGTTACGAAGAGTATGCCGTCATGCGCCGAGACCTGCGGCAACCCTTTGAGTGGCACCGGCAATCGTATCGCCCAATAACTCGAGCACATGACCGACGTGCCCCTGAAACATGTAGCAAATGGCGGTGATAGAGATGGCCATCGTCGCCAGCGTCATCATCGAGTTCATGCCGAATCCGACCGCCATGATATTGAGCTGTGGGAGCGTGCGACTGATGATTCCCATCACAAGTGTCGACAACAGCAGAGCCGTTACCATCGGCGCCGAAGCTCGCAGACCAAGCGAAAAACTCAGAGCAACCAGATCCGTAGCAGCACTGCTTAGCCCAACGGGAATGGCACCACTTCCAGGCGGCAGTGCTCCGAACGTATCCAAGGTTGCCCCGATCAGCATTCGATGTCCGCCGATAGCAACAAACAGAGCCAGCGTGACGTAATTCAGCAATTGCCCGTGGAGTGCGACTTCCGCACCCATCGATGGATCAAAGACGTTCGAAAGCGCCAAACCGCTGGCCCGTCCAATGAGTGTTCCCGCAACTTGCAGACCGACGAACAAGATCGTGACGCCCAATCCAAGAACCAGACCGATGAGTGCCTCAGTACCGATGAACACGAGATAGTTCATCAGATTTTGCGGCGGCTCGACTTGCAGGTGCCACTGCGTGGGGGCGACCAGCGCCGCAAGCGTGAACGCCAGGAGTGCTCGGATCTGCATCGGAATATCGCGCGTGCCAAATATCGGCGCGGTCATCACCAGTCCGCTCATTCGCGTCAGCACGAGCGTGAAGATGATGAACTTGTCGAGATGCAATTCAACGAGAGAAGCCATTAGGCGAATCGACCAACACTTCGCTGACGTGCGTCCGTGGCAGCGAAACCGTTTCCGCTACATCAGCCCGCTCATCGGCTAGAGATTTTGCGGAATATTCGCAATGAGATCCTGGGAATAACGAACCATTTCGTTGATCAACCATGGCAGGGTGAAACTAAGCACCAGCACCATGGCCACAATCTTCGGCACAAATGAGATCGTCTGCTCTTGAATCTGCGTCAGGGCCTGCAGAAGACCAATCAACAAACCAACCGCCATTCCAGCGATTAGCACCGGAGCGCTGAGTTTGAGCATGGTCAAAATGGCTTCACGCCCGATGTCGATAGCGGCGTCAGGGGTCACAGTCTCGTTCTCCGCTCTAAGTTCTGATAGTCGTCTTTTTCAAGTCGGTGCCCTCATCCCCTTTGCACCGGCAAGCAGCAGGGGGATCGAGATCAACCGCGTCACATAAAGGGCTGAAAACTCTCCATCAACATGCCAACCACAAGGTGCCAGCCGTCGACCAGAACAAACAGCAATAGCTTGAACGGCAGCGAGATCATCACCGGTGGCAGCATGAGCATGCCCATCGAGATGGTCACACTGGCAATGATCACGTCGAGAATGACAAATGGTATGTAGATCTG
Source organism: uncultured Planctomycetaceae bacterium (assembly GCA_964385715.1). GTDB lineage: Bacteria > Planctomycetota > Planctomycetia > Pirellulales > UBA7805 > MB-PLM-2. The sequence goes on along the minus strand of CAYLRE010000169.1, from coordinate 3,343 downwards.
AAATCCGATCAGAAATGCCGTCTTGAGTTCGCTCAAAACAAACGCCGGCAAGAGAGCCTGGAGTGGGACGTCATCGTACGTCTCTGGTTCCTTCTCAGGATCGGGATCCAAATAGTCCATGAATAGCCAGACGTCGTCGCGATTTCCGGTCGCTTCGATCTGGGCGATCATAAACTGCCGAACCGGACGAATGCCGTCTTCCCAGGCCTGATCAATCGTCTTTTCATGATTCGTGTAGGGACCGATCGCCTCGTCATACACCTGCGTCCAGACTGGGGTCATAATCACGAGCGACATGAACATGGCAAGCGACGTAATGACTTGAGCCGGCGGCAGCTGTTGGGTTCCAAGCGCTTGTCGCATTAACCCCAACACGACAACGAATCGAACGAAGCAGGTCGTCATGAGCATCACGGCCGGGGCCATGCTAATGACCGTAAGCAGGATCATGACCTGCAATGTCGAGCTCAGGCCTTCCGGACTGGTCCAGTCATCCGGGCCTGAGTTCAAGATTCCATCGGCCGCACTCGGAATCCCAACCTCACCCAGCGGCGAGGGCTGTCCGGCGGCAGGTTGTGCCAACACTAACGTGGCAATCGACAACAAGACACATCTTCCAGCAAGCCACCCATTGCAGCGTTGACCATGGATTACGTCGCGTCGAAGGTATTCGCCCGCAGCGTCGAACATGCGTACTAGCAAGAATGAGTTAGGCATGCAGGCCCTCCCCCGATCCCGCACGTGCATGCGGGACTCCGGTCGCCTGTTGTCCGCGGCCCGAGTCGGGCACGTCGTTCGTACTCGCCGATTTCTCACGCCCAAACTGGTGAAACACTTGGCGAAAACTGGCAGTGACGCTGTCGCTTCGCTGCTGTGCACAAAGGCCTGTCAGTCGATCGACTTCCATCGGATCGGTGATTTCGCTCAGCGTTTCTGCGCCTGCCGGCGTGACAGAAACGAGTAGCAATCGATTCCCGCATCGCAGGAGATGAACGTGTTGTCGCTGTGCCAGCGGAGCTCGCCCGAGAACCTCGACCACTTCCTTAGGAAGAGTGCCCATATTCTTGGGCATCCCGCGTTTCATGAGCCAGGCCAACACGAAGAACGCGGCCAGTACCGCGCCTAGGCTACCGAAGACAGTAATCAGCGAGGGCAGACCACTCTTCGATTGCGAAGTCGAGGTAGTCGTCGTTGGCTCGCGGCTAATACGCAACGAACCAACGTCCGATGAGTCGGCGGCCCTGTTCGAGCTTACCGCTGGCTGCGCAAGCGTTTCCGTAGCGACGGGCGTTTGCGCCAACGCGACAGCTGAATTGGCCAGCAACACCAACGTAACAGACAACATCAGGAGCAGGATTCGAAGCGTGGGTGGCATCCTTGCACTTCCCATGTGGCGAGGCGGGGTATTATTCGTCTAAATTTTTCTGCGATTGATGCCGATATCGATACGGGCAGGTCTTTCACGCATCGCAGCGGGCAACTCACGTCGGCAATACATTGATATTGCGAATAGGGGACGGATTCCTCTTCTAGGCCGCGTTTGGCTCGCCGGCCAATAATTCGGCAACCCGAATACAGAAGTTGTCGTTCAGCACGAGAATCTCGCCGCGGGCGACAAGGCGGCCGTTAACAAACACGTCGACCGGATCACCCGCCAACTTGTCGAGGGGGACGACTGCTCCGGTGCGCAACTTGAGTACCTCCTCAAGATGCATGTGAGTTCGTCCCAACTCGATCGAAACGTCAAGTTCGACGTCGCTAAGAAGATCGATCGTAGCGGCTTCTGTGGTGGCAGGAGCCGACGCAAAGTCCTTCAGTTTAAACGGACTGGCACCAACGCTGGCCGCGTCATTCGATCCAGCATCGCTGGAAACGGACGCAAGCGCGTCTTCCGCCTGCTGAAAGAGTGCCTCGATATCGCCCTGAGCGAGTTGATCGTTTGGATCGTCGCTCGCAGCAGCTCCACCGCCAGCCGCGGTTGGCGCGGGATCGCTCGGCTTCGCCGGCGCGGCATCGCCAGCAGCCGGAGGGCCAGCAAAGAGACTCTCGATATCGTCTTGGCTTAATTGGTCAGATTCGTCTGCCATGGGACCGCCTTCCTTGGCTGCCTGATGTGCGACGTCGAGCCTATCGTTCGAACGTGCTGTTACTGTTCGACGAAGGAAAAACTACTGAAATGGACTGATCGCAGATACGGTTTGTCCAGCAGATTGTTACTTTTGTCAAGAATTTTCCTCTTGATCAACCCCAACCCAGATTCACTGAGATCGTCAATATCCGAACTTCGCAGAATGAACAGGATTTGTTCTTTGATGCGATTCTCGTGTTTAATGTATTGCTCCCGGAACTCCCCGGAGTCCTCAATTGCCACAATCCCCCATAGCTTGAAGTCAACGCGGATCGTTGTGCTCGAAAGCGGCTGAAAAGCGCTGATACTGTCTTCGACGAGCGGCTCCTCGACGGTAATAACAGCGTCGTCGTCCGCCTTCTTCGCCGACTTGTTATCTTCCTCTTCTGATTCCTTCTCGGCCTTCATACCGGCATTGATCCGTTGTTGGGCTTCGATCTCTTCAGCCGAGGGAATGAACGCATATGCCAGTCCGAGATTAACGAGCACCGCCACTAGCACGACCGCAAACGCTATCAGCTTGCGCGACTTGCTAGCACCGCTGGCGCCGTCTTCGACGGATTCGGATATTTCTTGTGTGGGTTCAGTTTCTGCCATGATTGGTCGGTGTCGGAAGCCGAGCTACGCGACATTTAATGCGAGATTCTAAATCGTGTTTTGATCCGCGAACTCTTCCTACCGGTGTCATCCGGATTCCAGTCAATAGTCCGCGCTACTTGCGTTTTCGTTGATTGTCCTTGCGGAGGCTCTCTGCCAATTCATCAAGCAGGAAGATCTCCACTCGGTCATTCTTGTGCAGGAGCCTCGATTGTGCGTCTGCGGTAACCGGTTCGTGTTCGCCGGCAACCGAAATGCGTATCCTTTTCAAGTCAAACTCCATCTTGTGCAGTTCCGCGGTGACCGCGCGACAACGCTCATAGGCGAGGTCCCAGTTGTCACGGTACTTGTCGTCGGCGGGACGTCTTGACGTATGCCCGCGCACCTCAATGCGTTGTGGCTTGCCACCCAACTTAGACTGGACTCGAGCCAGGGCTTTGAGGTGTTCCGTCGTCAATTCACTCTTGTGTGGCTCAAACGTCAGCACGGTACCCACATTCGTGCGGTCTCCCTGACGAATGGATCGAACTTTGAACTCATCTCCAACGGGAGCTTCGACTTTATTGCCTCCCTGCATGATATTGGCACGCATCGCTCGCCCCATGCTCGACAACCGGG
>CAYLRE010000168.1:0-10274 GCA_964385715.1 uncultured Planctomycetaceae bacterium | reverse complement strand
AGCGGTCGTTGACTGCCGGGTGGGCAAGTCGCTTCTAGCACTCAAACAGGCCGTACTCAACACGCTTTGCGTCGGCGGTGGCGTCGCGGCCAATGGGCGGTTGCGTGAGCGATTCTCTGAAGAGGCCATGAAACACGGCTTCGAGCTGATCTTTCCGCCGATGTCGCTCTGCACCGACAACGCCGCCATGGGGGCTATTGCCGTGGAGCAGATGAAGGCCGGTGACTTCGCCGATCTGTCGGTCGACGCGCGGCCAGGACTTGTGCGCACGGCGTCGACATAAGTCCTTGCCCGCACACGTGAGTCAAAGTCTTCCTGGCGCGCGATGGAAGCGGCGATGACTGAATTGCCAAGTCGCCGTTACATGCCGTCGGCGCCACCACCGACGGCGGGATCGGGCTCGGGCGGGCCAATACAGGGCGGTTGCTCGTTGATGACGCGACCGTCCGCATCGACCAACCAGCAGCCCTGGGAATCGACGATGTTACCTTGATCGTCGACGCTGATCTCGTTGACGTCGACCAGATCGGTGTCATCTTCCGGTACCTGGCCGATATTGAATTCCGTTACTTCGCCGACCTGCGAGAAGAACGGCAAGGCGGTGATGCGGACGTACTTTCGATCGGCCGAGATTACGGCGTTCACGCTCATCGTGATACCTTCGGGCAACAAGCTGACGACCGGGCGAATACCCACGGCGCTTCGTTGACCGAAATTCGGCGGTCGCCGACCAATGAAGCGAGGATCTTGATCCAGGGAGACCGTGCTGGGCCCGCTGGGAGTTCCGCTCGTTCCACTGACAGTATTGATCTGCTGCGCGAGCAAAGCTCGATTCGCGGCGATCTGATTGACGGCCAATTGAGTTTTGATGTCGTTGACCAACTGGTGCTGCTTGAGCGATTCGTTGCGTCGTCCTTCAGGAAGATCAAAGGCGACGAGCGACGGTTCGTCACTCAAGGCGATCTGCCGGCGAACATGAGCGACCTTGTTGTCACCCTGGTTGCCGAAGATATCGACCGTTACCTTGCCAGAGGGAATGCGTCCCCAGACCTGTCGCAACATGACTCGGTACTTGCCGGCGAAGCCTTCGGGGCAGACATACATTGCCGAATGTTCGTCGTCCGCATTTTCGCTCAGCGTGTCGGCCAGGCTTGCGGTCATGACGCCGCCACCGGCGGTTCGTGGATTGTGCAAGGAGCAAGTCGTTCCGCCCGGCTCTTCGACGATCATGTCGACGTCGGCGTCACCATTCCAGCGAACAATGACCAAAAGGTCGCGTCGCAAGGCGTCGGCCAGCTCCGCGGAAAATTCGTCGGCCGCTTTCTGCTCGCCATTCGCCCGAAGTTCCGCCAGTCGCGATTGAGCGACTCGGTGAGCTCGCTTCCAGAGCGTCATTTCGTTTCGTTGTGCTGCACGACGGAGGATGCCAAGCGACGCCCATTCGGCCGCTTCGCCATCCTTGATGTACTGCGACACATTAAGGGCCTTCTCAAACGTGTCGGTGTGCAGGGCGTGCGTCTCTCCGACCTGCTGGTAGAGGTCGACCGCGCGTTTTTCGTAACCCATCCGGCTCAGGTAATCAGCCATCGCAAGCTTGGCCTGGGGGTCGTCCGTGAAGTCGGCAGCGGACATAAGAGCCCGCTCGATATCATCCTTGGAACGCTCCTGGAACTGCATCGTCAGTCCCATGGCTTCATACATCCAAGACTGTACCTGGCCGTTGCGAATAGCGCTTTGCAGAAGAGCCAGGATGTGATCGAATTCTTTCGTTGACTTCTCATCCTGCTGTGCTTTGACGAGAAGTTGACGAACTCGGGCTCGGACCAGTTTCGGGCTGGCGACGTTATTCTGGAAGAACTCGTCGTATTTCGCTTCGGCGTCTTCGATGGTCGTGAAATCGAATTGGATGAGTTTGACGTGCTTAATCGCTTCTTTGGCCGGGGCCGCGTTTTCGGCGGGAACGGCAGCCTCCTTCGGTTCGGTAGCGATGACCTTTTGAGGGCTTGGCGCAAACAGGCTCTTGGTCGCCGCCTGCTTTTCTTCAGCAGGAGGGACCGCGCCGGCAATGGCCAGGCTGGTCACGGTTACGGCCGCTAAGCCGAAACAGGAAGTAAGCGTCCAGAAACGATTTATACTCATCGCAATTTCTCCAACTGCCGCGTGATTGGCCACGATTTCTCTCGCGATCCAATCACTACGGAGTCACACGGATATTTCTCTTCTCGTAATCCTACGTTACAGACGAGGGGGCAATTCTCGACATGGGTCGAAAACTAGAATCCACCGAGTCCGATTCCTTGACCACCGAGGCCGCCACCGCCGCCGAGGCCACCGCCGCCGCCTCCGCCGAAGTTGCCGAAGCCGCCGCCGAATCCGGCTCCACCGCGGCCACCACCGCCGAAGCCGCCGCCACCAAAGCCAGAGCCTGCGGCCGTCTGGTTGAATCCTCCAGCACCGGCAAAACCGGTTAGCTTAATCGGCAGTACCAGGTCGGCGACGGGGTACACTTTCGTGATCAGGTTTTCCGATTCCCGTTCCTTCGTGGTAATCGTCAAGACTTCATTCTTAATCATGAAGCTCAATTCGGGGTCGATCTTGTTGAGGATGATTCGCAATGCCGAACGGAGCGAAACGTCCTGGTCGAGCTGCACCGAAACCGGCGAGTCGCTGCCGATGCTCAATTCATCGAGAGCCGCTTCGTCGAGTTGAATCGCAATACCCGAGGCATCGCTGAGGTACTCGGTGACATCCGCGAGTGATGAATCGTCGTCCAGCTGCTGCATTACGACCGGCGAATCGAGGGCCGCGAGGATCTTCTTTTCCGCCTTGCCTGGCTTGGAAAGATCGACCGAGGCGTACTGCTCGCGGTCACGCGAAATACGTTCCCACACTTCTCGCGGCGGATAGACGATGTCGTGAGCAAACGGAATCGAGGCGACGGAATTCTGATGCAAAACGTCGACGAAACCGCGCCGTTTCTCTTCCAGAACACGCATCACCTGATCGAACGCCGCCCGGTTGACGGCATACGCGTCGGCGGCGGCGAACGTGGGATTGTCGGGTTGTTCCAGCCACACGCGATCGGCCAAATCACGCGCCTCGACATAACTCTCGGCTCGGTAACGGCCGTCGTCCATGAGCGCCTCGAATTGACGCATCAGAACCTGACGCTTCTTTTCTTCTCGCACCATGGCGCGGGCCAGTCGCAGGCGATCGTCGGCGATGGCTCGCTCTTCGATACGCTCGGCGACTTGAGTGTCGAAGCGTTGAGCGGCAACTCCCGCTGCCACGATGGCGCTTCGCAAACGACTAATTAGTTCCGATTGAACTTCGGGGCTCATGTCGCCCGCTTCTCGCACGGTTTCCAGCATCAGGCGAAGCTTTACCAGTGCCGGATGCGGGTCGGTGTCCATCATGCGTTGGGCGTCACTGATCGTCTCATTGACGTCGCTTCGATAGAGCTGTTCACGACGCGTCATACGTTGCACGGCACGTCCGGCAACTTCGCCTGCGGCGAGCGTTGCATCGAGGAAATCGCCATCATCCGGCGAGGGGGCTCGGGCCGAAGCTTGTTCGACAACTTGAGCGTGAACGTTCGTGGGATCGAGTTGCAACGCACGGTGAGCGAGTCGCTTCGCCGCCTCGTGATTCTTCGAGGCAATCGCGTTTTCACCCAGTCGGGCCAGGGAGTTGGCCTCGTCCGCAATCATCAATTTGGTTTGAGCGAGCCCTCCCGCACCAACGGTTGGCAAGCTGGCGCCTCCGTCCTTGGCGGCCATCGATGTCAGGGCCACGAGGTAACCGTTGACGTCATCCCCGCTGGTCGCAGGAACATTCCAGCTCAGTTGAACGGCCTCACCGTCAACCAGGGCGGTCATCGAGACGTTGGCACCTTGGCTAATGTCGCCGGTGCCGACGACAATCGTGTCGCGATCGAGTCGCAGTGGGGGAGTTTCTACCGGATAGACGCTGGAAAATTCAGCCGGCCATTCGGTGTCAGTCGGCCAAGCGACCGCAGCCGTAGCGGCCTTGGCTAGCACGGTTCCAACTTCCGTAGCTTCGGTTTCTTTTTGATCGAGATATACCTGTCCGCCCGTGTGATTGGCGAGTACGGCCAACAGCTGGTTGTCCGTAGCGGGACCGACGGCAAAACTCGAAATCGCAATTTGATTTTTTCGGTATTCGGACAAGATCTTCTGGAAAGATCGGCTGCCGATTAGCTTGGCGGTGCTCATGCCATCGCCGATGTAAACCACCGCACGTCGCGACCGATTGGTGTCCGCGTACGCAGCAGCTGCGTCGGCCAAAGCGGCGCCCATGTCGGTCGACCCGAGCGGGACACGCTTGTTGAGTTTTTCGATGGCCGCTTTCATGGCGTCGCTATCTGCCGCGACGAACGAGTCAGTCATCGGAATCGCCTTCAGGTCGACAGCCACCAGCCGGACCCGGTCTTGCGGTCCTAGAGAGGCCAGCAGGCTTTTCAGAGCTGTCGTAGCGACGTCACGGTATTGACCACCTTGGCTGGCCGAGGTGTCGAACATTACCGTGATGTTCGTTGGCTTGCTTGTGGGAGATACGTTCGGTTTGATACCGACGACAAAGTGGTGCTTGCCTTCGGCACTCACGTAAGCCGCGGCACGAGCCTCTTTCGTGCTGCCATCGGCGGCCCCATCGGCGGCGGCCGAGAAGCCAGGTGTACATGGAACGGACATACATCCGATCAATGCAGCAACAATCCAATTTCCCCAGTGACGTTTCATGGTCTTTCTCCCAATCAAGGAATTGACCGCGCGGGCGGTGCATCGTGTTCCGGTAGCGATGGAGTTGCCTGCGCACGGGACCCCTGTTCCGGTAGCCAGCGGAAGGCTAAGCCCTATTGTATTCAGACAACTGAAATCCTGCCACAAAATCCGGGGTATTCCCGGTTTCTCTAGGCATTGGTAGTTCTTACGGGGCAGTTAGAACTATTCCCGCGCAGGGGGCTCGTTGTCAGAAAGTTCTCGGTGCGGCTCAGGCGAAATCGCCTAACATGTTGTGTGTAAATAGGTTGTGCAGTCTCAGTGGTGTCATGCGCCAGGCCAAAACACGTCTCGGATCTGATTACGTAAAGGTTACTTTACATCCAGCGGTCGTGACTGGTCGGAGCCAAAAATGAATGCTCCTCGAAAAACAAGCGACGAATCGGTCTCGAAACGACCGAAATCCCGACCTGGCCGCCGAGGTTCGACAGCGTGAGCGACCGGCGAAACAGGCGGTTGTAGACCGCTTTTGGAACACTTCGCGTCCGTATCCTGTTTGAGAGCGGCCGTTCCGATGTCCATATTTGGAGTCCGAGCGCTGGCTTGGCTCCTGGCCGTTCTCGATGCAGGTCCGTTGTTGGGGCGTCGACAATGTGGCCCACGCTTTTCTTGCGGAGATTATTGTAGAAGAGAGGTTGTCACTGACCTTCAGCTGGCGCAGCGATGACCTTGGAGATTTCTTAAGATAGCCACGGTCCGTTTTGGTATCGGCCCCTTTTGTGTCGGCCCCGTTGCATGCGCGAGAGGTGCGGTCAACCGGGGGATGGATCCGGACCGGTTGGTTTAGGTGACGCATGGAATTTCAAGGCGTAGTTGCAATTGTCGTAACGATCGGGGTCTTCGTGACCTTGATGACGCGACGTGCTGCGCCGATCGACCTGGTCTTTCTTGGTGGTTTGGTGTTACTCACGCTGTTCGGCGTGATTGAGCCGGCCGAAGCACTCGATGGATTTGCTAACCCAGCGGTCGTCATGATTGCCGCCCTGTTCGTGGTTGCGGCCGGGCTGCGTTCGACCGGCGCCCTCGACATGATCGGGCACCATCTACTGGGGACCGCGCGTACGGAGCGAAATGCGCTGCTGCGTCTGGCGGCTCCCACGGTGACGCTTTCAGCGCTCATGAACAACACACCGCTGGTGGCAATTATGGTGCCGACGGTGATCGACTGGTGTCGTCGGGTCGGCGTTTCCCCGTCTCGTGTGCTCATGCCTCTTAGCTATCTTGCCATTCTTGGCGGGACGTGCACGCTTATTGGAACCAGTACCAACCTCGTCGTGCAGGGCCTGATGATCCAGCACGGAATGGAAGGAATGGGCTTCTTTCAGATTGGACTGGTCGGTCTGCCATGTGCCTTGTTGGGAGTCATCTACCTGTTGCTCTTCGGGCGGAGATTGCTTCCCAATCGGATTGATCTAATCGAGAACCTGGGGGCCAAGCGTCGGGAATATCTGCTGGAGATGCTGGTGCAGCCGGAGTGCCGGCTAGTCAATCAGACGGTCGAACAGGCCGGCCTGCGTAACCTGGCGGGTCTGTTTTTGATTGAGATCGATCGTAGTGGAGACGTGATTACCCCTGTCACGCCGCGGGATGTCATTCAGGCAGGGGATCGTCTGGTATTTACGGGCGTGGTCAGCACGATTGTCGATCTGGAGAAAATTCCAGGACTGATTCCGGCGGCCGATTCGGGCTACGTCATGGATCCAGCGGGGCGTACGCGTCGCCACCTTACCGAGGCCGTGTTGTCGGTCTCCTCGCCATTGATCGGAAGCACGGTCAAGGAAGCGAAATTCCGTCAACTCTACAACGCGGCGGTCATCGCGGTGCATCGCAATGGAGTGCGAGTCACGAACAAGATTGGTAACATTCGCCTCGAAGCGGGCGACACACTGCTGCTGCAAACCAGCACCGAGTTCATCGATAACTTCCGCCACAGCAGCGACTTCTATTTGGTCAGTGGTGTGGAAGACGCGCTTCCTCGTCGCCACGACCGGATCTGGATTGCGTTGACGCTATTGGGCATTTTGGTTGTCTTGTTGTCGGCCGCTAGTTGGCTGAGCCGCTGGAACGAACTCCCCTGGGGATTGCAGATTCCCACCGGTTCGCTGCCGGTGATCGCCTTGGCAGTGGCAGGACTGATGGTGGCTTTACGTTGCTTGCCGGTTGCGTCCGCACGGGCGTCCATCGATCTACAGGTGCTGCTCACCATTGGCGCCGCAATCGGGCTCGGGCATGGCCTGGAGAAAAGTGGCGCGGCGGACTGGGTTGCCAATCATTTGACCGGTTTGGTTGGGGCCGACAATCAGTATGTGCTCTTAATCGTCGTCTACGTGCTGACGCTCGTGTTCACGGAAATGATTACGAACGTGGCCGTCGCGGCGCTCATGGTGCCCATGGCGATCGCGGTCGCGACCACGGGCGGATACAGCCCGATGCCCTTTGTGATGGCCATCACACTTGCGGCTTCGACCAGCTTTATTACGCCGATCGGGTATCAGACGAACTTGATGGTGATGGGGCCGGGTGGCTATCGACCGATCGACTACCTAAGGACGGGGCTTCCCCTGACCATTCTGGTTGCGGTTACGGCATTGTTGCTAATTCCCGAAATCTGGCCCTTCTAGCAGCAGGATTGCCGGCAGGGCCCAGGCACGCAGGGGTCGCCGCAGCTGTTGCGAACGCCTATCTTTAAGGGATACGTTCTGGGACATGTTGATCCAGCATGTTCTCTCGGAGAGCGTTTTACTGACAACAACTGTCGAGGCGATTGGCGATGAACAAGTATGTCGTTCTCTGTTTGCTTTCCGCAGTGGCCGGCGCGGCCGCAGCCCAATTCTGGCCGGGATGGGATCCGCAACAGGCCGCCGGACCAGTACCCAACTCAAGGGCCGCTTCCGCCTCAACGGCTTCTGATGCCACGGCCGAGACGCTCGTCAAATCCGATGCGAGCGAAGTTCACGTGGAGAAGCCGACACTGCGAATGACCCGGCGAGAGGATCCTTCGGCCAATCTGACACCGGAAGAGGTGGTCAACATTTCGGTTTACGAGAAGGCCAACCGAAGCGTCGTCAACATCAACACTCGCGGGCTGAAGGCCGATCCTCGCACGATCTTTGCGGTCCCTAGCGAAGGAGCCGGGTCTGGTTTTGTTCTCGATAAGCAGGGGCACATTCTGACGAACTATCACGTTGTCGAAGGGGCTCGCGAAGTCGAAGTCACCCTCTTCGACGGAAGTACTTTTCAAGCGGAGCCGGTGGGGCTCGACCCGAATACCGACATGGCGGTGATCAAGATCAAAGCGGATGCAGAGCTCCTGCATCCTGTCGAATTTGGCGACTCCACTGATCTAAAGGTAGGGCAGCGGGTGCTGGCGATCGGCAACCCCTTTGGTCTGGAACGAACGCTCACTGTCGGGATTATTTCCAGCTTGAATCGCTCGATTCGCTCGCGAAACAATCGCACGATTCACTCGATCGTGCAGACCGACGCCGCTATTAATCCTGGCAACTCGGGAGGGCCGCTTCTCGACAGCTCCGGTATGTTGATTGGCATGAACACCGCGATCGCCAGTCGCACCGGGCAGAGCGCTGGTATCGGCTTCGCAATCCCCGTAAGCGCGATCGCACGCATCGCGCCTCAGTTGATCTCGGACGGGAAGGTCAGCCGGGCTTCGATCGGAATCACACGTGTTATGCAAACCGATATCGGGCTCGTGATTGCAAGCGTCGATCCGAACGGACCGGCGGCAGGAGCAGGGCTTCAGGGATTCAGCCTGAAGCGGCAACGGCGGCGAACACGATTCGGAGTGGAAGAGGTCGTCTCTGTCGATCGTAGTACGGCCGATGTGATCATCGCCATCAACGATCAGCGGATCAGCAGTGCCGATCAATTTTTGCACATGATCGAATCGCATCGACCGGGTGATACGGTCAAAGTTGGCATAGTCCGCAACCGTCGCCGCGAAGAGGTTCAGGTCACGCTTGATGCCGCTGAATAGGCGTTGTCCGCTCTTTGGGAAAAGCACGTGGCGGCGGATATTGCCAAGCGGGAGAACGCTGGCTGCGGGAGAATTTGCCCGCAGATCCGCTTCCGCCACAAAATGATTGACACCGGTCGTGGTTCTCCTAAATTGATGGTAGGAGTTTAGATCTCAAGGGAAAGGTGCGCACAGTTATGGAATTCTTACGAACTCGGTTCGCTTCACTCACGGGTGCCATTCTCTTGGGCTTTGCCTTCCCAGGTTTCTTGTTGGCACATGGCGATAAGGGCGACATCAGCGGAACGAGCGGCGGCGGTGCGGCGGGTGGCCCGTTCCCTTCTCAGAACATCAACATGCTCTCCCATCTTCCGCTGGCCGATATCGGCGGCGATGGTAGCGGGATCCGTGGCAATGATATTTGGGGCTGGACCGACTCGATGACAGGCAACGAGTATGCCCTCTACGGTCGGACCGACGGCACCGCGTTCATTGATGTCACTGACCCAGTGAATCCGACCTACCTGGGGATCTTGCCGACGCATACGGGCGTTGCCGCTTGGCGCGACATGAAGGTCTACAGCGATCACATGTACGTCGTTTCGGATATCAACGGTTCACACGGCATGCAGGTGTTCGATCTCACGCAGCTTCGCGGGCTAGCTGGTCCGCCGGTCGTATTTAGCGAAACGAATCACTATGCTGGTTTTGGCCGGGCTCACAATATTGCCATCAATGAAGACTCGGGCTTTGCTTACGTCGTGGGTACGAACACCTACGGTGGTGGGTTGCACTTCATTGACCTATCGAACCCGGCCAGTCCCGTGGCCGCGGGAGGGTATTCGGGCGACGGCTACACGCACGATACGCAGGTCGTGAACTATATCGGACCGGACTCGGATTATTCCGGGGCGGAACTCGCCTTTAGTTCGAATGAAGACACGCTCACCATTACGGATGTCTCCAGCAAGCTGGCGCCGTCGTTGGTTTCTCGGACCGGTTATGCGGGCTCCTCCTACACGCACCAAGGTTGGCTCACCGAAGACCATCGGTACTTCCTGGCGAATGATGAACTCGATGAACGAGACGGCATTGTCTCGACGACGGTCACGCATATGTGGGACCTGCTCGACTTGGACAACCCCCTCTATATGGGAACTTACGATCACGGTACCACGTCCATCGATCACAATCTCTATATCAAGGACAGGGTCGCCTACGAAGGCAACTACACGACAGGTATGCGGGTTGTTGACGCCAGCGAAATCGGTGCAGGGACTTTGGAGACGATCGCCTGGATCGACACGCATCCTGCAACCGATAGCAACACTTCGTTCAACGGCGTGTGGAGCGTGTATCCCTTCTTCGATAGCGGCAACATTCTTATCAACGATCGCAACGAAGGCCTAATCGTTGTTGAGGTTGATATGGTTACTGGTGACGCGGACGGCGATGGTGACGTTGACAACCTGGGTGACATCCAAGCGGCGTTCACGAACTTT
>CAYLRE010000167.1:0-10295 GCA_964385715.1 uncultured Planctomycetaceae bacterium | reverse complement strand
GAGGTCGCCGACAGCCACTTTTTCGGCGGTGCGTATTTCAGTCTTGGCCGAGAAACAGCTCCGTCCCGCGATCCCCCAGTCCCGCGATCCCCCAGTCCCGCGATCCCCCAGTCCCATAATCGGCAGCCCTGGCACAATCGCTACGGATCTGGCTGGGCTGGGTAGCAACCCGAGGCGATTCCATGATCGTTTGTCCCGATCACGGACTCGCAGGACGTAGGCTTTCCTAGACGGCCAGCGCTTTCTTGGGCGATGAAGGTGATGTCGAAACGTTTGCGGCGCGGCGCCATCGCGGGTGCCGACGACGTCGCGGCACAAGACAGCCACGATCCTAGAGGTGAGTGAGCGATAACATGCGAAACACGACGAACACGACCATGGACGAACTACGACAGGGCTCCCGATTCGAACTCGACGAGAATGCCGAGGTGGCGACATTGTTCCGCCAGCCGGGCGAAGAGATCTTGGCCCCGGTGCACGATGAATCGCTGCACGGACTGGGACTCATTCTCGATGCGTCGCTCGATTTTAAAATCGGTCAGACCGCCTCGATCATCTTTCAGTCGAACACGACCGAAGGTGTCGTGCGGCACATCAAGCTGCTCGAAGATGGCAAGTGCCTGGTCGGCTTCGAGTGCCGATAGAATCGGGCACGCGTTTGCGTCATAATGGGCCCACCATTGGGAACCCGTTTCTGATTCGAGCTGCGCAGGCCTATTGTGATACTCTTCCGAAGCCGAGCCGGTTATCAATCTTGGAATTGGCGACGGTGTAACTTCGTTGTGCCGGCGCTGATCGCCGGCGTTCTTTCCGGCGCGTTGCTTTGTGCCGAGGCACTGCAGGCCCAGCCGCCTGCAGCCGAGCGAAATCAACTGCGGGCTTCCAAGCAAGACGAGCCGGTGCAATTGCTGGCGGCCGCTACGGAAAATATCATCACGCCTGCCATTCGTGATGTGGGTGTTTACGAAGATCTCTATGCCAGGACCTTGGTCCTCAGCGATGGCACAACGACCGTGGCCCTCGTCGCGCTCGATTTAGGAGGGCTTTCGCCGGTCGCCTCGGCCGATCGATTGCGAACGATCGTGCATCGGGCCTCCGGCATTCCGGTCGACCACATTGGCCTGATCTGTTCGCACACGCACAACGCCCGTTCGCCGGATGATGACACCTGGCTGCAAGACAAGCAGCCGTCGTCGGCCGAATTGAAAGTTGAAGACGACTGGTTCGCCGATCTCGACATCCCTTCACCGTTTACTCGCTGGATGTACGGGCAGATTGCGGAGTCGGTCCGGCGGGCCAGGCAGAACCTGCGACCGGCCGTTCTTCGTACCGGTCGGGCAGAAGTGCAAGTGGGTCACAATCGTCGACTAGCGCGATCCGACGGTTCGATCACGATGCGGCCGAATTTGCACGGGGCGGTTGTTCCGTGGGTTGATGTGCTCGATGTTGCGACTCGGCAGTCGGACAAGGGGGCGACACAAGAATCAGAAAAGGGTTCTTCGCCAGGGTACGACGGGCTATTGTTTTCTCACCCGGCGCATCCGGTGATCGTGCACGCCACGAGTGACAAAATCGGGCCGGACTTTCCCGGCTTCGCGGTGAATCACCTGCGGCGATTGCAAGCGGCCAGCGGTCGCGCGCGAGCAGTGACGATGTTCGCCCAAGGGTGTGCCGGCAACATCAATGGCTATCCACTCAAGGGTGGTCTTGCCGCGGCCGATACGGCCGGTCTGTCGCTAGCTCTGGCGGCGAGTCGGGCGACGAAAGATCTCCAACAGGTTCGTCCCGCCAAGATCCGGATTGCCACGCGGCGGTTGGCACTCCCTCTGACGGTGCCGAGCGTGGCCCAGGCCAAGAAATGGGTCGAGCATCGACCGAACAATAAGTACTACCGAGAAATGCTTGAGGTGGCCGAGTCGGGTGAGAGTCGTACGATGCCGTTTCCGATCAGTGTGATTGGCATCGGTGAGGATCTCTGTTTCTTGCTACTGCCGCACGACATTTTCGCGGAATACCAACTCTTCGCCGACAAGGCATCGCAAGCTCGCCAGACGTTCGTCTTTGGGTATACGAACGGGACCGGATCGTACGTGGGGACGAAGCGAGACTATCTGTTGGGCGAACGAGGCGGCTATGAAACGTCGCCGCTGGGGCAGCCGAGTACCAGCTCGTATCGCTTTCCTCCACAACCGGCCGCCGAGGCCCTGATCCACGCGGCGATCAGCGAGTTGCTCGACCAAGTGCAGCCGCGCGAATAGAAGACGCCTCGACGCAAATAGCGCGACGATTTCGAGGGCGAATCGTGAGTCAAGGTGGGTCTTTCGAGGGGGGATCCCTAGAGTTTGCGGGCGATCGCAGCGAGTCGACTTGGGCGGTATGTAAATCCTTGCGGCCTGGGGATTAAGAGTGTTCGTGACCGTCTGAGATAACCTCGCGGTACGGTTATTTTTGAATTAAGAACGGCTCGACACCGGTGACTGAGGTTGACGTAGGCCCGAGTTACGCCGATAAACGACCCATCGCAACAGCGAAGTAGGCATTCCCTCCTTGCAGGCCGCCTTCCTCTCCCTCCCAGGAAGTCGCCGGCCGAGACAACACGATTCATGTTCAAATTTGCTACCTTGTCGGCAACGGCTTGGGTGGTTCTTGGTGCTATTTCGTATCTGGAACCGAACTCGGGCTTGAACCAAATTCTGTCAAGCGACGCTGCGTCGAATTCTCGGCTATCGGACTCTGCCACCTCATCTTCTGCGCAGGCGCCAGCGGATGCTGCACAAGCGCCAACGGGCGAGTCAGCCGCGGTCCAGGCGAGCGAATCTCCAAGAGCGGCTGCGGCAAGCGATCAAGCAGTCGAAACGACAACGGTCGGGCTCGAAGAGCCACGGCCAGTTGAAGCTGACGCGCCACGGCGGGATGGAACCGGGAAGTACGTCGATCCGAGCGCGACGTTTGCGTTCGATACTGCGTCGGGACCGTCTCTGGAAGAGCAGCTGCTCGAGGCTCGTCTTCAGGTCATCAGGACACTGGAGACGTTGGAACTAGCGCGGCGGGACGACGACATACGCTCGCTCAATCACCGCAAGCTGTTGTTTGGTGCTGTTTCCGCACAGCAACTCGCCCGTTTGAATCGTGAAGTCTATCGCAGTGGAGAAGCGTCGCGTGAACGCGGACAACTGCGTGGTACCGTGGCTCTCGGACAGCAACGCCATGAGTTGGCCGCGCGACGCCTCCAATGGTCGGAACGCCTGGCAGAACGAGGGTTGATCGGCCAGCATCAGATGGAGGCCGACCGTTCGGCCCTGGGCAACGCGAAAGAGAATCTCACGGCTGACCAAGAACGACTCGCCGTGTTCGAAAAGTCGGCACACCAGCGGCAACTGGCGCTCTTCGATCGGCGTCTTGACCTGGCGGACGCGGAGATCGAGCGACTGCGACGCAACGACGAAATGCTGACCGCCAAAGGACAACTCAATCTCGGTATGCAAGAAAAGTCGCACCGCTTGGCTTTGAGTAGCTACGAGCGAATTTCGGCTCGTTACGAAGATGCGACTCGCCAGCGTGATTCTCTGCTAAAGCAGGAACGACCGCGGGAGGCGGATGTTGTACAACGACGTTTGCGTGTGGAGATCGAGAGAAGCCTTCCGGTAACCACCTTCGTCGAGCAGGGCACCCGAGTCGAGGCAGGCGATGTTGTACTGGAACTCGACGTGGCCGAGCTGCAGGCAGGCATCGAACGGCATCAAAGTGAAATTACCCGGCTCTCGATTACTACCGAACAGATTCGAGAACAGATCTCGCTACTTCGGTCGCAGGCCGAGTTCGATCGGTCGCAGGCAATGCTGGCGGTGAAGACCGCCGAGCTGGCGCTGGCCAAGTATCGCGAGGAAACCTACCCCAAGCAGCTGCAAAATTTGAGTGAGCAAATCGACCGCAAGGCAGACGAAGTCGACGTTGCTCAACGAAGCTACGATTGGTCACGTCGGGTTCTTGAGAAAGGTTATGTAACTCCGATGCAGCTCAAGCAAGATCGATTGCGATTGGCTGAGCGACGGCATGAGTTTCAACAACTTGAGTTGCAGCATCGCGTCCTCAAGGATCACACCTATCTACGTGATCTCACGAACTTGAAGTCGGTCCTCGACAGGGCGAAAGTCGATGCCGAGGTCGCCAAGTCGTTGACCGACGCCCGTCTCGAGAAGCAGTTCGCTCGATTGCTCTCGGCGGAGAAGCAGGTTGCCATGCGAAACCAGAAAGTCCACGAACTACGACAGCTCATCGACGCCTGTAAAGTTCGCGCTCCCGTCTCGGGTGTTGTTGTCTACGAGGGAGCGGGCAGCACGGATAAGGCGATTGAGCCCCCGCGGGCTGGGCAACATGTTCGGCCGTATCAGACCGTGATGTCGATCGTTGTTGATTAGCTTTGCTGTCGACTTTGCTTGAGAGATGCCTGGTCGGCTGCGTCTACAGATCGTCCGAAGGCGGATTCCAATTTGCTGGCCAAATTGCCGTCTCTTGTTGTGGCAGAAGAGCTGCACTTTCCAGCTCGGATGTGTTATTCGGCGCCGGCAGAGAATCGTCGTGCTCACCAGGTGGGATAAGTTCCTCTTCGGTGTTCAATTCCTCGGCGTCCAACTCCTCAGTGTCAAAAACCTCGGGGACGATCTCAAAATCAAGCTCTTCCCCTAGTGGTTCGATTTGTCGCCAGCATTCGGAAAGCGGATCGAGACAGGCGGTCAGATCGTCGCTCTCGATCCAATGACCCCTCTCGTCGATTTCCATCACGCCGATGTCTCGGTAGAGTTCCATCCGCGACGATTCGTACGCGACCCATGATTCGATTAGCTGGTTCTGTGAGACCAGCACGTTGTCCAAGGCACGTGAAATACTAATGCCTTGCCAGCCGGCGCGAACGCCTGGCCGTTCTCCTTGTTCGATCGCCTGATCGAGTTCACGGGCAGCGATTCGAAGTGCGGCACGGTTCGACTCGAAGACGGTACGCTGCGTTAGTGCAGCGCGATAGAGTCGACGGATGTCGAGTTTGACTTGATCCTCGGCCGCCATGAAGTTACGACGGGCGCGCTGGTAGCTGATTTGGGCCGCCCGGAATTCGTTGCGCTGGCGACGCCGGTCCAGCGGCGTGGTGACTTCTAGGCCAACGCGGAAATTGCTTTCCTTGGCGCGGAAGTCGAGTGGGTTGTCATTCTGCAGCAAAGGAGGTGTATTGAGGCTGCCCTCGGCCACCACGTCGACGGTCGCTTCGAGGCGATCGGCGAACGTTTCCAGTCGACGACGGGCGTCCATCACGAAGCCGCGGCGATTCATCAAGTCGAGCCGACAGCGAAGCCCGGCGTCGACCGCGTCTTCCACGGTGAACGGGATCCGCGGAAGCGCTACAAGTTCCACTCGCACCGCGATCGTCAAACCGGTCAGTTCGCGCACCAACGTCAAGAGTTGTCGTCGGACGATGCGAATGACATCGAGTCGACGCGTCAGCTCGTCTTCGTTCATGTCGACGTCGGCGTCGAATACGGCAGTCATCTCCGCCAGGGTGTTTTCAAGCTCGGTCAGGCTCGCGTGACCTTTGAGCAGCTGTTGGCGAACCTCGGCCATCTCGGTTTGCACCTCCGCGGACTCGGCGGCGGGCAGGTTGCGATCGGGTAGGACTTGTTCGAACGTCATCAGGTCGTCGTTCAAGCTTGCCATGGTCGGTTCGATTTTGCCGGCCAACAGCTCCAACGCTTGAAGACTCGTTCGTAGCTCCTCCTTGTCGGCTCGAAGCACGATGGCTGTGAGACCACGCTCGATGCTCGTTAGTTCTGGGGCAACGAACTGGAACTGCTCGAGAAGCTCGTCGTCGATCTCGATCTCCATATCAGGAGGCAGCCCAAGTTGCATCTTGAATCGATCGAGCCGGTTCTCAAGTAGTTGTCGACTAAAGGCTTCCGCCGGACGGGCCCGCGCAAGGCTGCTTTCCAGCTGTGTTACGTCGAGCGCCGAGGCGCGACCAGCCTGTCGCACCAGGTCCAAGTCACCGATCAACGATTCCAAGCTTCGTACGTTCCGTTCCTGGTTGCGCAGTCTTTGCAGCGCGATTAGGAGCGAATAGTAACCTTCGGAAGGGCTTCGCTGGGCGCTAATGAAGAAAGACAGATCACTACCGAGCGTATTTCCAGGCAACGGTGTTGCTCGTCTGCCGGTAACAATCGAAACGTAGAAGTCCTTGCGGAAACGGGCGAAGTCTCGCACCGAGTAGAGCGCACCTCGTTCGGCCTGAGTGAGGCGTTCCATTGCGATTTCGCGGCCCGCTCCCGCCAACAGCGGTTGGGCTAGGGAATATGCGAGGCTCGTGGCGGTGCCTGTTCCGTTGGGACCGGAGAAGAGCCAAAGCGTGTTGTTGGTCAGCTCTGTTACGAATTGACCACCGGCCGGCAGGAGCTTGGAGAAGCCAAGACGAGTCGGACCGAGACCTAAGTTGCTGGCATCGTTCGGTTGGTTTTGAAAGAAGAGAACGGAAGATGGCTCTCCGCTGAAACCGATGGGTCGAACGTCGAAACGGTAACGTTGGAATGTTAGCGCCAGCGCTGAGACGTACATGTCTTCGACTTCGGACTGGAAGTCACGACTGTTCACCAGCGCGATTTCCATCGACTCGTGCAGTCCCAGTTTCTCGATTCGTGGTTGTTTGCAGTATTCCGATATGCTTACTTGGCCGGGCAGATACTCCATCCAGAACGGATTCTCGAGGTCATTGCTCTTAGGAAGTTTTCGCCAGCGATGGGCGCCGTGCATCCCGTACGCGCACTGCATGTACCGGTTCGCGGCCGGGTCGTCCGGCGGAAGCGGTGGGTGGTCGGGATTGGCGCCGTCGAAGAAGCGACTGGCAGGGTGCGGCTCGACGTTTATTCTGGGGACATACCAACGAGGATCGTCGATCTTCTCGTCCAGGATCTGGTACGTCTGAGCATCGGCGCGCATTCGATACGCGGCCCGTCGGCAACCCGTCGAGGCCGTGAGCAGAAGGCAGGCCGTGACGGCCATGATCGAGAGCTTGCTAGCGTAGTTGCGCAACTGAAATCTTCGGCCCTGCGGCCGCTTCGCAGAATGCGCGCAACGAAGAGCTTCGTTGGGCGCAGGGGGAATTCCAGGGTCCTCTTCGGCAACCAACCCGAGCGCGATTAAGCGCAAGTTGTTAAGAATTTACCGGTTCTCGAAATCGGGAAAGCCAGGGCGGGTGGGTAATTCGCGAATGAGGTTTTTGCGCTGCTATCGCCGCATTTCCTCTGCCAGCATCACTAGCATCGATGGTGATACGTACCTTGCCGGTCCACTTTCGTACCGGTCGATTGCGCGGGAGAGCTCGACCGGACCGTCGTGCTCACTTCACCTTGCCATTGATGCAATGAGAGCAGCGTACTTGGCCACGCCCGCCGCACGTCTTGCAGCGTTCTCTCGCCGGAGTGGCGACGCGGACCTTGACGATCCTGTCGCCAACTCGTTTGAACTGTTCAGAATAGCGAACGACGCGTACCGTTCCGTTCTTGCACTTAGAATTGTGGCAGTCCTCCGTGCCGATGCCGTGGCACGAAAGGCACCACACGTCTTCTAGTCCAAGGGATTGAGATCCGAATCTCTTGTCAGGATAACTCCGCAAGAGCTGCCGGAATCCTTGGACGTGCGATGGCGAAGCGATGTAGAGCCAGTTGGTCGTGGCGCTGGGGCGAAAATGGGAGCCACCCAGTTCCGCGAACAAATCGTTGTATCGAAGTGCAAAGTCTTGGGAAGCGTTCTTGCTCAGTCCGTACGATCCGCTTCCGATTAGTTGCCGTACGCGGTAGATGTTGTGAAACACCTCGTCGGGTACATCCGTTTTTGCGTCGCGGAGTTCGTTCCACAATGCGTAGGCCGCTTTGACCTTGCGATCGCGAATGTAGGTTAGCGCCAGGTTGTTGAAGGCGGCGAGAAGATCGTGACGACGATTCTTGTCGGACCAGGCGTCGGTTTTCTCGCCCCGCTTGATGATCATTCGGAAATGATGTTCTGCCTTGGAGAAATTGTGATCGGCGATTGCCAGGTAAATTCCGGCGGCCAGGTCGGCATTGAGCGCCTGCGGGTCGAGCTTACTGGCTCGCTTGAGCGCGGTAAGCGCTTGCTTGGAGTTACGCCTGCGGAACTGGGCGAAGGCCTCGGTGATGAGCGTCCGATACTCGCGCTCGATCAACTTCCGGTCGCGTAGCTGCCGATGTGCTTCTGTCGCTTTTTGGAGATCGGCTTTGGGAAGATCGACCTTGTCAAGGAAACCCTCGTAGATTGCCAGTGTCGTCTGCTTGTTGCGTACTCTTTTGAGATGCTTAGCCAGTTCCTCGTAGGTCTTCAGTTCGTGACGTCCGCGAACGTAGGCACGGTCGCGGCTCGAAAGTTTGTTGAGGCGAACTTGGAAGAGCTGTCCATCTTTCTGGCGGATCTGGACCTTGCCGTCTTTGATTCCTTCATAGTCGCCTTGGAGCGTGTATAGACCACTGGCGTCGTTCCATTCGCGTGCCAATAGCGTGGTTGTTCCCACGATCAGAACAGCAAGAATTGCCAGTTGGCTGATTGCCAGTTGCCCCATTGCCAGTCTTGCAGCCGGCAGCTTTCTGGCGCGATGCATGAACGATCTCCCCTTGAATTGCCCAAGAGATCGAATCTCTTGCCCATAAGAATGTTGTGCGCGGTTTTAGGCCGGCCGCGTCTACTGGCCCGTGGTGCCGGCTGGAAAACTCGCTGCCTGCCTGATGATTACCCGTCATAGAGGCAGCGGATCTGAGCTACTATCATGGCCTGTCTGTCAGTCACAAGGGAACCCCTCTTTGGCGGCATTTTGTGCGGAGGCCTTTTTTCGGGAGATCGAGCCGCTGCGGCCGCTCGGAAGTCACAGCGGCCGACCGCCGGTTTGGAGGTGTCGATCGTTGTCTACGAAGCGGCTCGATTCCAGGGCATTTTTGCCAGCAGCATGCCCATCCCACAGGTGTCCGTTATTCCGGCGAAGACGAGGCCGGCGCCCACAAATGCGGACAGCCCGAGAAAACTGGGATGAACCAGCCAGGCGAGGATCGCTCCGGCAAGGACCAGTGTCCCGGCCGCGATTCGTACTTGTCGCTCCAGGGAAATGGCCTTCTTTCCTCGCTCCAAAGGCAGCGAAGTCGATTCACATGCGCGGGTGCCTCCTTCGACATTGACGACGTTTTCGAAACCGGCTTGGTGAAACATGTGGCATGCCTTTTCACCGCGGCCACCGGCCTGGCAGATGACGTAGAGCGGTCGGTCATCCTCGCCGTTGTGCTTTCTCATCGCGGTCGCGGGATCGAGTTGATCGAGTGGGATATTCTCAGCAAACTCGATATGACACTCACGAAACTCGACCGGCGTGCGAACATCGATGAGGTCGATGGTTTCGCCAGCGGTGTGAAGCTCTTGCAATGCGTGGGGAGAAATGGTGTTCGAGCTCATGGCATTCTCCGATGGGCGGATAGACGAGGCGGTCCTTGCCGTGGAATGCGTCAAGAGGGCGAGGACCGGGTAACGATCTTCCGTGGGATGGCGACTAACCTATTCTTAAGGAGCGGCGCCGAAAATCCAATCCGCTCACAGGAGGGTGTGCCTAGTCGCACGCCGAGAACATCGGGAGTTGGACGTTGCGAGAGCCCTACCAAAAGAGAGAAACGTGCGACAGGGACGAATCCCCGCCACACGTTTCTTTCTCGCCGAATCGATCGCGACCGCGATTCTTGCGGGTCGCCACCGATATGTCTTGTCTCGCTCGACTTAGAAGTTGAACGTCCACTCCGTGTAGAAGAAGTCGGCGTCGTTGCTCGGATCGTTGATCTTGTCACCCTTCCAGAAGTAGGAGTAACCGAACAACAGTTTGTTGCGAGCGTTGATCTTATAGGTCGCCAGCAGATCGACTTCGTCACCGTAGTGGGTCACGGCGCTCTGCGCGGGCGTACCGCCGATGGACGGAATCGGACCCGCTCCGACCGACTGGAAGTGGTAGTACCAGACCAGCAGGTCGAGCTTCTTCGTCGGGCTCATCTTGAGCAGCACGTTGGGAGCCAATACGTTGGTTCGCTGAACGGCGTCAATGAAACCGAGGTACTTGTGCGCCAGCGGGAAGAGATGGTTGTAGTTCTCCGAGGCGTAGTCCATGTAGAGCCACAGGGTTGGCTTCCAGCAGAGGCAAGGCATTTCTCGCCCTAAACCGACGGTCGCGAAACCTTCCGACTGCGAACCGGTGTTGATACCGGCCGCGTCACCCGCTT
>CAYLRE010000166.1:0-10330 GCA_964385715.1 uncultured Planctomycetaceae bacterium | reverse complement strand
CAAAAAAATATACACATATTCCGACATTGTACACGGAAAGGCTGATTAAAACCTTTTGAATCAATTTTATTTGGTATCCGAGAAAATATATGGAGATTTGAGGTGTGGAGAAAAAATATTTGAATTTTTTTTGGTGTGTCAAAATGTCTCTGTTTGGAATTGTTCTAAGTAGGTTGATTTTGGCGTGTTTTGTGATATATGGGCAGGATAGAGGGCAAGATGATTTGAGGGGGATTTATGGATTATTGGGCAAGATAGTGGGCAAAAAGAGGGCAAATGAAAGGGCAAGTAAAAGGGCACCACTATAAGAAAGAGAAGAAAGAGAAGAATATTATATTCTCACTATCGTTCGAATATTTGCGCGGGGTTGCAAAGTGTGGAAATTGTGCGTATGTTTTGAGTCATGCAGACCAGCCGCAAACGATGATGAAGAGGAGATCGAGAGGGAATGCCGAAAGAGTGCAGATTGCTTTATCGGGCCGATGGAGGGAAGAAGGCTTTCGATTTGCGTTTGCGGGAGGAGGGTCGTTGGAAGGAGTTCGTGACGGATCGGAACATCGTGAGGCCGTTGTTGGGTCCGAGCACTCCGCAGCATGACAGGTTGTTGCTGAAGAAGTATGCTCCGGGGACTGCTGGGACGGATGCGGCGAATATCGTGATGGAGCTTCCGATGGAGAAGACGAAGGACATTCCGGACGGTATGACGGTGCCGGGTACGGAGGTTGGGACGAAGGGTCCTAGCGATGCTTACAGGGACAAGTTGCCGAATGGTTGTCCGTTGTGGGACAGAAGAGTTTTTTCGAAGAACAAGACCAGGTTCTACGACGACGTGATGTGGACGGAGGAGAATCTGGCGAGGAACGACATTACCGAGGAAAATCTGCACGAACACTGCCCGAGTTTGAGTTGTGCGAGATATTTCTGGACGACTCGTTTTACGAGCAAGGGTTTCACGGATCACTGTGAGACCGTTTCTCAGTTTACGAGCAGAGACAAGAATGCGTTGAGCAACGAAAGCAAGAGGCGAGACAGTGGCGGCACTTTGCAGGCACTATCCGATTTTCTTTCTGGCCTTGCTGCTCGTTCCGATGATGAATATTCGGGCGACGGCGAGGACGAATGATTTGAGTGTAGTACGCAATTTCAGAAAAGGCAAAAGCGGGGTCCCGGTAAATCGGGGCTTTTCTCGTTCCCGTACGCCTTGGTATGATTTGGTGCCGAAAGATCCGAAAGCGAATGCGGAGTGGCGCGAGGAGTTGATTCGTGCGGCCGACGACGATCCTCGGATGCAGAGGGAGATTTGGGAGGCGTGTGCCAGGGAGCCTTTGTTCTGGTTCAATGCGTTCGGTTGGACGTTCGATCCTCGTTTGGACGGTGTTCAGGTGTTGCCTTTCATCACCTACGACGTTCAGGATGAATTGATCTACGAGATCTTTCAGGCCTTGGGCTACTACGATCTTGTGATAGAGAAGTCGAGGGACGAGGGCGCGAGTTGCATTTCCATGGGGTGCCTGACTCATCAATGGCAGTTCAAGGCGAATCAGAAGTTCAGTGCGGTCAGTCGCAAGGGCGATCTTGTTGACAAGACCGGGGACCAGGACACGCTGTTCTACAAGATCATGTTCATGGCCGACATGCAGCCGGGGTGGTTGAAGCCGTTCTACCTGCATAACGAGATGATGCTTTTGAATCCCGAGATGCAATCCACGATTGTGGGCGAGAGTGCTACGGGAGAGGTCGGGCGTGGTGGTCGTAACAGAGCGATGTTCATAGACGAGTTCGGCGCGTTCAACAGAGACGACGGCTACAAGGTGGAAGCGGCGACTACGAGTAACTGCGACTGCAAGATCTACAATTCGACGCCGAGGGGTACGGGTAATGCGTTCTTCGACGCGAGACAGGGGTTGATAGACGGTACGAGGTCGGGCAAGCTGCTGAAGATTCACTGGTCAGAAGATCCTAGAAAGAATATGGGGCTCTACACGAACGGCAAGGGCTACAAGGATTTCTATCCTGGTGCTTCGGATCACGACAGATTCTCGGACCACGACATTGTTATGCTCGATCGCAGTCCGGACGGCCGCGAGATAGAGGAATGGGATTTCGACGTGGACTACAATTTCATTCTGGACGGCAAGATCAGAAGTCCATGGTACGACATGGAGTGCAAGCGTTATCCTCATCCGATGCTGGTGGCTCAGGAGCTTGACTGCGACTTTCACAATTCGAGTTTCAGGTTCTTCGATGAAACGGTGCTTCAGAAGGTTCTCGAGACTCAGGTGTGGGAGCCGTACGTCAAGGGAGAGTTCAGATTTGACGAGGGCGGTGATTACGTCGGTTTCGAAGAGAAGGAGGACGGTCATTGGAAGTTGTGGCTCAGGCTTGACGAACATGGTCGTCCGAATCGCAGAATAGAGTTCGCTCTTGCTGCCGACGTATCGGCGGGTACGGGTGCTTCCAACTCGGCCGTTTCGGGCGGTAACGCCGTTACGGGAGAGAAACTGATTGAATACGTGAACCCGAGAATTTCTCCTGAAGACTTCGGACGACTGTTCGGAAAGGTCTGCGGCGTGTTCAACGACGCCTATGCGATATGGGAGAACAACGGCCCTGGACGCATGTTCGGTCCGAAAGCCCTGTCCGAGGGCATACAACGCTTCTACCATCGCAAGGACGATCCCAGCATCAAACACAAGGTTACGGATATTCCGGGCTGGGCGAGTACGAAGGAAAGGAAGCTGGCGTTGCTCTCGAACTATCGCGATGCACAGCACAAGAACAAGATCACCAATCCATCACACTATGCAGTCACCGAATGCAGAGAGTACGTCAATCAACCTGACGGCAGCGTTGAACACGTGGCCTCGAAAGGATCGGTAGACCCGACCGGAGCGGGAAGTGCTCACGGCGACGTCGTTATGGCCGATGCGCTTCTATACAAGGCGATGACGGAACTTCAGCGCGGAATATCGGTGGAGGAAGTCGATTACGACAATGACGACGGTTTCAATCTAGAACGCCCACCACACCCCGGATGTCTCGCATACAGAAACATGCTGCATGAGCAAACGGAAGCGAAACAAAAAGACGATCTTTGGGTAGCAAGGAGATAATATGCCATACAGCAAACAGGAATTGAAGCGGTTGAAAGAGGCTATGGACGCTTCTTACGAGGATCTTGCTCCGTTCCGTGAATCAAGTTACGAATCCATAGAACGCTACGTCGGAAGCCGCTACGGTGCGAAGAACGGTGAAAGACGCGCTCAGATCCCGATCAACTTGATTCAGCTTGCGACTCTGATATGGGTGCAGAACATATGTCCGGTGACTCCGAGATTCCTTTGCACCTCGAAACGGATGGGGCTCGACAGGGGCAGCGACCTTCTCGAGCTGGGACTCAATCATACGGCCGAAGAGATCGGTCTAGGCGACAATTACAAGGAAGGTGCGCTTAACGCCATCTTCTCCATGGGCATCTACAAGACGGGTACTGCGGGAATGGACCGTGGCACGAAGATAGACGCCTCTCAGCCATACGCCGAAGTCGTGTCCATACACAACTGGGTCCACGACACGAACGCGACGAGATACGAAAACTGTGCGTTCGCAGGCGACAGAGTGTTTCTGGACTACGAGGATTTCAAGGAATGCGGCCTTTATCAGAACACCGACAAGGTGAAGCCGTACAAGAACCAGGACGACTGGGACAGTGACGCATTTGATCCGAAGGAACTCAGCGGCGCGGTTGATCGCAAGGACGCTTTCAGAGACGTCGTGGCCGTGTGGGAGGTTTACCTTCCCGGCGACGGCAAGATCATAACCATCCCCGCAGACGGCGAGGTTTGCCTGCTTAGAGAGATCGACGCGACACGCGAAACGGGTCCATACGACATTCTCAGTCTTCAGGACGTTCCCGACAACATCGTTCCCATCCCTCCGGCTCAGACGTGGCAGGACATTCACGATCTCGCGAACGACATCATGGTTAAACTCGCGAATCAGTCGAAACGGCAGAAGACGCTCATGGCCTACCAGTACAATGCCAAGGACGATGCGATAAGAGTCAAGAATGCGAGTGACGGCGACATGATAGGCGTCTCAGACGTAAGCGGTCTGAAGGAGATCAATTTCGGCGGTCCCGATCCGGCGTCTCAGGGTATGCTCGCTCAAAGCCGTGACCTCTTCAATTACATATCCGGCAACATAGACTCCATAGGCGGTCTTTCCGCGTCTGCCGACACTCTCGGCCAGGAACAGATGATGGGAGTCAACTCGGGGCAACGCATGGCCGATCTTCGTGAACGCTCCATCAAATGTCTCAAGTCCATAGGCAAGGGCATAGCCGATGAGTTGTGGAACGATCCCGACGTGGACTTGCCGCTGGTCAAGTCGTATCCGTCCGGCATCAAGATCCCGATGCGTTTCAACCAGGACGAAAAGGAAGGCGACTTTCTCGATTACAACGTGGAGTTCGACGTGTACTCTCTCACGAACAGGACGCCGCAGGAAAAGATTCAGATAACCAGCCGTCTAATGCAGGAGTTCATACTCCCGCTCATGCCGATGATTCAGCAACAGGGCGGCACGATCAACACCGAAGAACTCTGCAACATGCTTGGCGACTACGCGAACATGCCGGAGTTCAAGAAACTTTTTGTATTCTCCGATATGGCTCCGGGCGACGAAGATCAACCCATCGAACCCGGTAAAGGTAACAAGACGACGAGGGAGTATATCCGAAGGAACGTGCCGACTGGCGGCACACGGGCCTCCCGCGACAACGTAATCGCGCAGATTGGAATGGGTGGGAACCCGCAGCAAAGTCAACGCGATTCATTGAACAGAGTAGGTGTCTGATGTCTGACAAGGTATTGGAAAAGGTTCTGGATTTCGGGCCGTTGGCCGTCATCATCATAGTTCTTCTTTACGGGTCATACAAGGTGATCAACAAGATCCTCGACGCGAACAGGCAGGACATAGACGGACTTGCAAACCGAATGAACAGGATCGAGGACGATGACCGCGAACGAATGGTCACGACCATAGAGAAGAATACGAAAGCGTTGAGCGACAACGCCGAAGTCATGCAGGAAGTGAAGTACGCAATACAGAAATGCAAAGGACAAACGGAGTAACATGCCCAACTACGTTTACAAAGATGAAGACGGCATTCATGAGATAATCTTCATGACCTTCGATGAGATGAGAACGAGACAGTTCAAGGTCGAGGGCCAGCGTGGAGAGTTCATCGAGAATGACGGACGAATCCTGAAACGAGTTTACGTCCCATGCGGAACCCCGGCTACCGGATGGCCGTTGAGATCGGCCGCAATGGGAGTTGGCGAGGACCAGATAGCGGAACAGACCAAGTACGACAGAGAAATGGGTGTTCCGACTGAGTACGCCAAGAACGGAGATGCGATCTATCGTGATGCGAATCACAGAAGAAAACACATGAAGCTGCACGGAATGATAGACAGAGATAGCTTCATCTAACAGCCCGAGGAAAACGAAATGGAACAGATGAGTCAAGAAGACAGGGACAAGTTGCACGAACAGCTTAGTCAAGGCGTGAAGGACGCGGCTGAACGCGAAGCGGAAAAGCCGGAGCCCGAAGACGTCTATGCGGCCGTTGACGGTGATGAGAAAGACGATGAACCAACCGGATACGAAGCCATAGACGGCGACCTCGACAAGGACGACGAAGAAGATTTGGATTCAGACGCCGATGAAGATTCCGGCGATGAAGATAGCGGCACCGATGAAGATTCCGGTGACGACGAAACGCAAACGATCAACCGCGACCTGTATCGACGCGCAGTTCGAGCGGGGTTGTCGGATGACGAGATCGACGCATTCGGTCCGAAGGCTCTTGAAGCGGCCATTCGTTTGCAGGAGAAGGGAACCTCCAAGTCCGTCGAAAACGGTACGGAAGGTGACGAAACAGCCGAAGAATCGAACTTTCTGGGCGAATTTCAGGAGATCGCTTTCGAGCCTCCCGAAGACCTGGACGAGGACGCGGCCGAATTGTTCAAAAGCCAGAACGAGAAGTTCAATGCCGCGATGAAAGCGCAGCACGAGGCGATGAACAAGATGCTTCATGAAATGAAGGGAAACAACGAACAACTGCAACGGCAACAGGATTTGCGGTTCGCCAAGGACTTCGACAACCAGGTTATCGCTCTGGGTTCCGACTGGGAAGATACCGTCGGCAAAGGAAGCATGGACGATCTGGCATCGGACTCCGAACACGCAAACAACAGGGCGAAGATCTTCAAGGAGGTTCTGAACCTCCGTCAAAGTCATCCCGAATGGGACGTCCCTCAACTGTTCGACGTCGCCGTGGGCATCACGTTTCCGGAACAAAAGAAACGATCAACCGTGAACGCCGCGAAAGCCCGGACCGAGGAGCACAGACAAACTCGTTCAACGGCCAAGCCATCGAAGCGCAAGGCTCCGTCCGTGCGCAATCAAAAGGCAGAGGCCAAGAAGAACTTGTTTTCCAGGCTCAGGAAAGCCATGGGCAGACGGTGAACGCGATTTAACGGAGTGAATTGAAAATGGCAGCACTCGCATACGAAGAACTAGATGATCTGATTTCATCGACTTTGAGCAGCTATCCCGAGCCCCGCTGGGGCATGATCGCACAGGACTTGACCACGTATCCGCTTCTCGAGCAGATGCTCAAGCCCCCCGCGATGCGCAAGAAAACCACGCAAACCATGAAGCATCAGCTTCAAGTAACGCAGACCAAGGGCGCGAAACACGCCGGAGCATACCAGGACGACTCCCTCAACGTGCAGGACAACCTGCAGGGGATCGAAGTGCCGTGGCGTCATACCACGAACAACTTCACGTTCGATTACATGGAAGAGATCTTCAATAACGGCGATCCCGAATCGCTGGGTAATCAGATCCTCGACCTCATCGAATCGCGTGAAGCCGACTGTATGCTCGGTCTTGCCGAGATCATGGAACTCGCGTGGTTGGGCAAGCCAAGCAGCAGCAGCGACAAGCTGACCCCCTGGGGTCTGCAATACTGGTTGAAGCTGGCTACGGCAGACCAGGAAGGTCAACTCGGCGGCGACATCACCGGATTCTCCAGTGGTCCCGGCGGCCTGTCCTCCGACACGTACACGAACTGGAAGCATTACCTCGCGGATTACGATGCTTTCACCGACGACGACCTCTCACGCAAAATGCGCAAAGCATGGCGTGCGATCATGTTCAAGAGCCCCGTAAAGGCTCTGAAGGGCAATGGCGCGGAAGGTTATCGTTACAAGATCATGTGCGGCGAAGACGCTCAGGAAGGTATGATCGACATCGCACGGAGTCAGAACGACAATATCGGACGCGACCTCGCGACCTACATGGACGACATCACGTTCAAGAAGATTCCGATTGAATACGTTCCGGCCATCGACAGCACTTGGACCAGCAACGAAGATCCCATCTTCATGCTCGACCTGAAACACTTCCAGACTTGCGTACACGGCAAAAACGCCTGGCGCAGAACTGGTCCGTTGACGGTTGACAAGAAGCACACGACCCGTAGCGTCTTCTATGACGTTACCTGGAACATCATGTGCACGGATCGTCGTCGTCAGGCCGTTCTGAACCGCGCTTCCTAATCGGTAGAGCGAAACGATAACTCAAACAAGAGGTAATTGAAAATGTCAGAAGCCAATTACAAGTTCCAGCCCCGCCTAGAGCTTCGTCGAGTCTACGGCCTCGATTCGAGCTATACCAAAGGCTATGGTGTGGTTTATGACCACACTTCCACCGACGCAGCACTAGTCACCGTCCAGGACGCCGCTCGCGGCAAGTACGTTCGGAACCCGACTGCTGCGGCATACAACAAATACTTCGCAGGCGTTCTCACTGGTGGACGGTCCGACAAGGGAATGGTCGAGATCGCAGAGCCGGGCAGCGACCCATGCGAAGTCTACGTAGGCGAAGCGGCCACTTGTGGTCAGATCGTCTCGCTTGATTGCGGCGACAACGCAGGCAAGTTCATGCTGAACGGCGAAGGCCGCGGCAAGGGCTCCGGCATCATCCTTCAGACCATCACCGAAGCGGGTTTGGCACACGTCAAACTGTTCGACGGCAGTGAGGACGAAGGACTGCTTCAGATCATCGCGACTGGCGCAAGCGGCGCAGTCGTCTTGACCGCCGAAGGTCTGTCCCGCATCAGCACCGCAGCCGCAACGGGTGGTCTGACGAACACCCTCGCCAACGGTACCGTCAAAGGTCAACGGAAAAGCTACTACATCTCCGCAGTGCATGCCACTCCGCAGGATTTGGTGGTCACCGTTACGACTGGCGTTCAGATGGACGGCACGACGGCACTTGCAAGCATCACACTCAACGCTGCCGCCGAAAGCGCAACGCTTGAATGGGATGGTGTGCAATGGCAGTTGATCTCCTACAAGGGAGCAACCTTAGCCTAGTCTCTCGGGCATACGCCTCCCCGTCGATCCGGGCGGGGGGGCTTAACATAGTGAGGAACGCGACATGTCGGAACCGACACTCATACAGACCTACAACGAGATTCGCCTTGAAGTGGCCGAGGAACTTGGCTATACGAGGACGGAGGGCAAATGGTCCTCGGATCAGAATCTTGAAATCATTCGTCGCGTGAACGACGGATACCGCAATTTCCTTTTCTCGGCAGTCGATCCGGCAGGCAAGCCTTATCGGTGGAGTTTTCTCGAACCATTGTCGGAGCTGATCGTGTGGCCGACCACTACCGGAACCGTTTCCGGTAGTCCAAGCTATGCCGATCCCGACTCGACCATCACCGCAACCGCGAGCAAGTTCTATCCGTCCATGGAAGGAAAGAGCTTCACTTTCGATACGAGCGGTACGAGCTACGTTATTTCGGACTACGTTTCCGCAACTCAGATCAAGGTGACGGGAGACGCCTCCGGTGAAGCCGCAGACGATACCTTCACGATCACCGCAGACGGGAACTACAGACTTCCGGACGACTTCGGAAGCATCAACGGCGACTTTTTCATACTTCAAGACGGGTACGTTCGCGATCGTGCGAAAAACACGAACATAGCGACGGTGCTCGGCAACAGAAGCGGATTCGTGAACTACGCCTATACGCCTAGCATATTCGCGATAATCCCCGAAGCGATGGACGGCACTACCGGGCAGCGTCAACAGGTGGCGTTCTACCCCATCCCGAACGCGGTCATAACTTTCACCTACGCCTATACGATACTGCCTGACGCATTGACGGCCAGCGCACCATACCCAAAGGGCGTTCAAGTGTATTCAGAGGCTATCAGATACGCCGCGCTTGCGGAGGTCGAGAAGCGAACGGGAATAGACAGAGGTTTCAGACAGGAGTATCAGTCTCTTCTCGCGAGAGCCATCCTTCAGGATCAAATGACGTCGCTGCCCGACACGCTCGGCTGCAACGACGATCCGAGGACCACCTTCAACGGACGCAACAACGGTTCGAGAGGCGGTATGTACAACAGGACGACAGGCGCATTGCCACTTTACTACAACGGAACTCAAATCTAACAACGGGAGCCAATCATGGCAGACGCAAAGTATTACAGTATCACGGTGAGCACCACGGCCCAGACCTTCGGCGGGTCGGAAACCAACCAAGAGTTCATCTTCCAGGCACCGTCCGGAAACACGAACGCAATAACGGTATGTCCGAACGGAGATACGGCAGTCGCGGGTCTTGGTCTTCAGATAGAGCCCGGCAAGGACGTCCCGAGTCACGACGTACCATCGTTCATGCGCAACGGTCCGTTCTCCGTGATCGTCGCTTCGGGTACGGAGACTTTGGTTGTCAGCTTCTCGAAGAAACGCGCGGAGCCAGTATAAACGATGCTAGGATTCAAGTACAAATACCAGTATAGCTATGGCGCGGGTGAATCCGGACCATCTCCATGGACACCCGCCGACATCACCACCGCGCTATGGCTTGACGCGAACGATGCGGATACTATAACCGAGGCTACTGGCGTATCGCAATGGGACGACAAGAGCGGGAACAGCCGCGACGTCACGCAGGGAACTGGAAGCCGTCAGCCTATCTATGATTCCGTAAACAAGAAAGTTACGTTTGATGGGTCGGATGATTACATGAAATCCGACTCGTTTACTGAACTAAGTCAACCAAACACTTTGTTTGTGGTGCATCAATTCAACGGTGGTTTAGGTGTCTTTCAGAATATCCTTGATGGAGCCAATACGGGTTCACGAAATGCGTACTATATTGATACTTCTAAAGCATTGGCTTTCGACGCGGGTACATTTAAAATAAGCACATACATAGCGAACACATCGGATACGCTAA
>CAYLRE010000165.1:0-10423 GCA_964385715.1 uncultured Planctomycetaceae bacterium | reverse complement strand
CTGAATGTACCCATAGCGTTCATGACGCGTGGTATCGAAGCAGCCGGCCGGAAAGCGGTGATACATCGTTCGATGGGCGGTCAGCGCCAGTCCAATCTGTCGCGTATTGCTCATGCAGCTAACCTGACGGCCAGCCTCGAGCGCCCCACTCATTGCGGGAAACGCGAGCGCTATCAATATTGCGAGCACGACCATGACGACCAACAATTCCACCAACGTAAAGCCATGACGCGACCAACCGAACGCGACGCTACGACGCTTCGATGAACGAGTCATGCTTGCCATCGGTTCGAATCAGAACGCCCGCTCTCAGCTCACGCAGAAACATCAACGACATTGGGCATCACGACGCAGAAAGCATCGCGCACTCAACAAACGCGAAGTCGGCAGCGCAAGCGGCTGGGGGCGTATGACCTTTGCTACAAAATTCCTGCGTTTCGCTAACCCTGGGGTCCAACGAAACGCAATTCCATCGTGCGGCTTCTGTCCCTCGCAGATTGCCACTCGGTTACGCGTTGGTAGGTCTTCTGACTTCCGAGTTAGGTGAGCCTGGCCTTCTCGTCACCGACGTGATTGACCGCGTCCATTGCGGGCGAATCAAAAAACGGGCGACAATGGCGTGAGAGTCAGGCACCCTCGTAGCACTCGGTTACAGCGGCGGGGCCGTCCCGGAATTACACCGGTGTTCCCTGTTTGTCGATCACCAAAACGTGGCAACCGACCACCAACGCACGCTAGTAAAGGCCGAATGTAGTTTCCCAAGATGGCGGCGCCAAGGGGCAAGTGCCGAGCGGTAGCCGCGCTATCCGCCGACTCGCAGCCACGATTGCAGCCGCTGTGCGGCAAGTGGAACGCCACCCCCAGGGCCTGTAAAGTGTTAGTGGCCAACGGCCTAAGTAAACCAACGAGCCTTCCAACTGGAGATCATCATGCACCGCACCACCGTTCGTTCCTCACTACTTTCGATTTGCCTCGTCGCCACTCTGACCGGCTCGGCCAAGGCCGAGGGCCCGACCCCGTACGGAGCCCCCATCAATCTGGCCCAAGCCAAGAAGGTTGCCGCCGGCGCGACCGCCCATGCCAACGCCAACAACTGGGCGGTGGTGATCGCCATCGTCGACAGCGGCGGACACCTGGTGCTCTTGGAACGTCTCGACAACACGCAGATCGGCAGCATCGAGATCGCCCAACTCAAAGCGAAGACGGCCGTCAACTTCCGCCGCCCGACCAAGTTTTGGGAAGATCGCATCGCCAAGGGTGGTCGCGACGTGAAGCTGCTCAAGATCAACGGCTTCCCCATGGAAGGTGGCCTGCCGATCGTGCATGAAGGCAAAGTGATCGGCGCGATCGGCGTCTCCGGCGTCTCGTCGACCCAAGATGCCGAGATCGGCATGGCCGGAATCGCGGAACTGACCAAGTAGGCGATCGCCACCGCGACACCATTCTAAAGAGAGCCCGGAGGGAATTTTTCCTCTGGGCTTTTTTTCTATTTGGGAGGGCGAGGCTCCCGCCGAGCCATGGTGAGTGGAGGGTCGGCGATGTGATCACATTGGCCGAAGGACAAATCGGCGCAACAACCTGCGGCTCACCGCCACGTCTCGAATACACCTGTGACTAATACACGTCCGAGAAATTGACAACTGAGGTCAATTCATTATCGTTGTGTACACCGATTCCATGGCAGCAGTCGAAGCGGGACAAAAAATGCAGGCAGATCAAGAATCGTTCAAATTAACTGACGAAGAGCAACTTACCCTGGGGACGCCGAAGAGCGAAACAATCGACCTCGGAAGAGTGCTTGTCGAGTGCGAAAAAGAGCCATTCTCAAAAGTCTTCTTATTCACCACAGGCGGGACATGGGGCTTGGCCATGTACCTGCTACTGCTGATTCCAGCCTTGGCGACATTCGTCTGCATAGGATTTCAATTCGCGTTCGACTGGCAAGGCCCGATGCTAAGAACTCTCTTGGGCAAGTCTATATTCGCCGCAACATGCGTCGCACTATATTCATTCTTTCTATGGATGGCCTTAGGTACAAGGTTATGCATTTCTCAGTCCCGGCTCATACTATGCGAGAACGGCATCTTTGCTCGTGGCCTGCCTGGACGTAGCAAACACGACGTCATTGCTATGTACCGCTTTGACGAGATCAAGAAGATTTCTGTCGGCGAAACTCGAACTGCCCGAGCGGGAGAGGTCTTCAATAAACTCGACTCCATATCGCGTCGATTGGATGACGGCCTAACTATAACAAACGCAATACGCAGTTCGCACATCACCATTGAATGCAAGAACGTCGACTCCTTGGTTTTTCCAGAGTTAGTTCTCTACCTTACCCAGGACTCGCTCGACGACGTCTTCAACAGGCTTCGCGAAAGATGCGATTGCGAAATCGAAATATTCACTGAGCGCGGAAGTAAGCCAAATATTTGCGACGAATGAGTCGTACGCACGCCGAACAAATCCGAACACGCCTTTCCACTCGCCAGGGTGGTTCTTTTTGAAAATTGACTTCTTCACGGATGGCGATATAGTGGCCTCATGCACAACCGGAATCATTTGGTCGTCTAGTACTAACCCGAAGCGTCAGCGAGGGACAAAACCAAGAACCGATGAGGCGACAGCCGATGACACATCACGCTTCACCACACGGACGCAAACAAAATACTAGGTGACCAACACAGACAGCCACAACAATGCGACTCGAAACCAATACCAAGTGGAGCACGCACCATCGTGTCCCTCGCTGACGCTTCGGGTTAGTAAGGGGGACGAGAAGCTTCGTCCTTCGCAGCAGCACACACGATTACAACACAACCAACTGCGTCTGAGGTATCCGTCGGAGCTGGAAGGGAACGTGCCCTTCGGTATTCGAGAGAGAGCCCGCGCCGATTCGGTTCCCACGTGGGGCGGTCAGGAGACCACCCCACAACACGGATGCCCGAGTCTGTGCGGGCTTTTTTATGCAACATCACCAAGGATGCTACCACCCAAACACTAACCCGAAGCGTGAGCGAGGAGCAACTGAGCACGGCTGCTATGAATAGCAGGCGAGCGCAAGGCGGTAGCAAGAAACGAAAGCAAACACCATCAGACACAGCCTGACCTATTTGGAATTAATCAAACACTGGTAGCAAGCTACCAGTGGCACCCCACAAAGAACAAACATGAAACAAACGTTGAACACTCGTTGAACAAACCGCGAACATCCGCCGAACAGACGTGAAACAAACATTGAACAAACGGTGGAAAGATGGAACGCTTGACGGAACATTTGATCGGGTGCCATGCTCACCCTTAGGTGAGCATGCATTAAGAAAAACGACGAGGCATGCCCACGCGAGCGTGGGCATGGCACCCAAGCCAGTGGCACCCACATTCAGCGACTATCCGGCTGACTGAGCGTTACGCAATGAATGCCGCCCAATCCTCGCACCAGAATCCGCGAATCAAAACCATGCACCTTGCGGTCCGGAAAACAGGAACCGACGATCTCCCGCGCGGCCTCATCAGCCGGATCGGCGAATTGCGGCACCAGCAGGCTACGATTCGTGACATAGAAATTCGCGTAACTGGCCGGCAACCGCTGGCCCTCGTGAATCACCGGCCGCGGCATCGGCAGCCGCACCAGTCGGAACCGCAAGCCATCCGCATCGGTCGCCTCGGAAAGCTGCCACCAAAGCGACTTGAGGAACGCGAAATTCGCGTCGCCCGCATCCTCTTCGGCCGCCACTACCACACGCGTTGGCGAAACGAAGCGAGCCAGCTGGTCGATATGCCCATCGGTATCGTCGCCCCCAATACCCACAGCGGAGCTGCCCGCCTCACCGGCAGCCGCCTCGATCCAACAGACCTTCCGCACCCCGGCATAGTCACGCAGCAGCCGCTCCATGTCATCGCGCGAGAGGCCGGCGTTACGCCGCTGGCCCACCAGACACGACGCACAGGCCAGCACGGTGCCGGCCCCGTTACTCTCAATGGCGCCCCCTTCGAGAACGACACCCCCTTCACGCGCCATACCAGGCAGCTGCCGCGTGAATCCAAGCCGCTTCGCCACGGCTGCGGGAACCGCGTTATCGAGATCGAACGGCGGGTACTTCCCGCCCCAGGAGTCGTAATCCCAATCGATCAACTGAGCCGGAGCGCCGTCGGGGGCAGAAAGAAACATCGGACCATGGTCGCGAATCCAGGCGTCGTTAGTCGGCACATCATGCAGCGTCACATTGGCCAGGTGCCCCACTCGCTCGCGGGCGTCGGCCATCACCTCTTCGCCACCAGCGAGAATATGAACCGGCTCCGACTCGGCAATGACCTCAGTCAGCTCGGTCCACACGCTGGGCACGAGATCGAACGAGCCAGGCCAGGTATCAGGGTTTCGCGGCCAGCTCAACCAAGTGGCGGCATGCGGCTCCCACTCCGCCGGCAAGCGATAGCCGGCCGCACCAGGCAGCGGCGCAACCTGGCCGGCGTCACTCATCGCCCAACCACCGCCGAGTCAGCCCGGCATACGCATCGACGCGGCGATCGCGGAGGAACGGCCAATGGGTCCGCACTACCTCCTGCTGGGCAAAGTCACACTCGACCAGCAGCGTCTCCTCAAGGTCGTGACTCGCTTCGGCCAGCACATTGCCTGACGGGTCGGCCAGGAACGAACCACCCCAAAACTCCAGCTCCCCTTCACTGCCGGTGCGATTCACGCAGCCCACGAACAGACCGTTGGCGATGGCGTGACTCCGCATCATGGTTCGCCAGGCGTCATGCTGGGCGGCGCCAAACTCGGCCTTCTCGGCCGGGTGCCAGCCAATGGCGGTGGGGTAAAACAGAATCTGCGCCCCGGAGAGTGCGACCAGGCGAGCCGCCTCGGGAAACCATTGATCCCAACAGACACAAACCCCAACGCGACCATACCGCGTGGCGAAGGAGCGGAAAGGAGCATCATGACTAGAAACATCGTGGCTAGAACCGGCACCACTCCCCTGCCCTGCTCCGCCCTGCTGCTCGGAAGTCGCGGCCGGCCCGGCATCGCCAGGCGTGAAATAGAACTTCTCGTAATAGAGGGGATCGTCAGGAATATGCATCTTGCGGTAACGCCCGACGAGCGAACCATCGGCATCGAACACGACCGCCGTATTGTGGTAGAGCCCTGCGGCACGCTGCTCGAACAGCGAACCGACGACGACCACGCCATGCTCGGCCGCGGCGGCGGCCAGGCGGTCGCTGGTCGGCCCCGGAATCGGCTCGGCCAAGGAGAACTGCCGGTGATCCTCGCTCTGGCAGGGATAAGCCGAGGCGAACAACTCCTGCAGACAAACGATCTGAGCCCCCGCGGCGGCGGCCTCGGCAATTCGCGAGAGGGCCTTGGCGATATTCGGCTCGGGGTCCGCAGCCGGGTCGCTGGAAGCGGCGGCGGACTGCACCAGCGCCACGGTCACCTTATCTGGCGAAACGGGCGGAGATTGGGGAGGCAGCGACTGGGCGGGCGGCATTTTGGCGTCATCTGGACTCATAGCGACTTGATGGTAACTTAATCGGCATGAACGAC
The DNA here is from genome assembly GCA_964385715.1 of uncultured Planctomycetaceae bacterium. Taxonomy (GTDB): domain Bacteria; phylum Planctomycetota; class Planctomycetia; order Pirellulales; family UBA7805; genus MB-PLM-2. The sequence goes on along the minus strand of CAYLRE010000165.1, from coordinate 4,881 downwards.
AAACCTACAAACAACCGATTGGGAAGCGGCCGCGGCCTCTTCATCACAGGAACCAACACTGAAATCGGCAAGACCTACGTGGCGGCCCTAATCGCCCGCCGCCTAGCATCGGCCGGTGTGAAGGTGGGGGTCTACAAACCGGCCGCCAGCGGCTGCCAAGCGGAAGAAGGCCAGCTGGTAGCACAAGACGCGGTCGAACTCTGGGAAGCGGCCGGTAAGCCTGGCCGCCTGGAGGACGTATCGCCGCAGCGATTCGCGGCCCCACTCGCTCCGCACCTGGCGGCACGGGCCGAAGGCAAAGAGATCGACACCGAGCTACTGCGAAGCGGCATCAAACCCTGGCTCGATGGCTACGACTTCACCATCGTCGAGGGCTCGGGCGGGCTGATGTCACCCATTAGCGACGACGACTACAACGCCACGCTAGCGGAAGAGTTCGGCCTGCCGCTGGTGGTGGTCTCGCCCAACGAACTCGGCACCATCAACCAGACGCTGCAAACGCTGATCACGGCCGCCGCCTACGGTGGTGGTCTGCCGGTCGCCGGCATCGTGCTAAACACACAGCGACAGGACACGGACGACGTCAGTCAGGCGAGTAATCGTCGCGAGATCGAGCGGCACGCCATGGCCCCGATCTTGGCCGAAGTCAGTTACGGCCAAACGGAACTAACAGGCGAACTCGACTGGCTCGCGGTCGGCGGCGCCGGTAGCGATGACGACTGGAGCACCCAAGACTAAGGAGCGCCAATGAAACAGACACGGGGCGAACGACGAACCGGCCAAGCGGACAACTGGCACGCGGCGGACGGAAAGCCAAGCGGTTCGCACCTACCCAACAATCGCCAGGCTCGGTTCCTTGCGGCGGCTTTCGGCCAAGGCAGTATCGATCGAGAGGCTCATCGACACGCTCCAGCAGCCGTGCTCGTCACCCTGGATCAACCAGTGAGGCATCACGACCACCGACTGGTGGACCCCTTCAAACCCGCCTTCAGACTGACTCACCGACTGCACGGGGAAGGTCCAAATATTCGAGGGGCGAGCGATCGACAGACCGACGTCAACGCCGAGCCACTCGTCAATCATGCCCAAGCCGGTCTGGTCGGCCAGGTCGATCTGGCGGCCCAACTGCCCAAGCCGCTGCCGCTCGCGGTCGTAGAAGTAACGGTCATCGGCCCCGGCCGGCAGACCCGCGAAGCCGAACTCCACGGCGAAGTGAAGCAGGCGGTCGGTCGGCAGACCTTCGAGCTGGTAGACGATATCGAGCGTGGAACTTCCGGCGGCCAGCGAGACGCTCTTGGTCAGCGAGATCGGCAAGCCACAGGCGTGACCCTGCCGCGTGAATTCGATCTCGGCGCGATCGCCGTGACGCCGCATGCGGGCCTCGTACTTGCCGGCGGCGAAATCGCCGAGCTCCTCGGCCTGGGCATTGGCAACCTGGTCGAGCGAGACATCGTTATCGAAGAAGTGATCCTGCATCGACTTCCGCAAGTCGCGGTCGTAATGGAGCATCTGGTCGAGGCCTTCCTGCTTGAAGACCACGCGGTCGTGGATGCTGGAACAATCGTCGTCACCCTGACCGGAACCACCACGGATCTTCTCGTGGTAGGCCTCTTCCCGGCGGGCCAACGTGGCCAACAGGTTGTGGCTAATCGAGCGGACATCGAGCTCGTAGAGGCGGCCACCGTTAGACGGATCCCACAAGCCGACAAGTCGGTCGTTGGCCAGGCGAACCTCGGCGGAACCGTCGAAATTGAAATCCTCGGCCACGGCGTCAATCCGCGGACCACTCTGACCGGCGGCCCGGTCGAGCAAGTTATCGGCATTGATCAGATGACGGTACACGGCGTTACGCAGATGCGGCAGGTAGATGCCACCGAAGGCACCATGCCAGTAGCTGCAATTGCACTGCCCGCGATAGAGCTCCTGCTCTGCGGCGTCGAGCAGCTTGGCGTCGACCTGGGAACCGGCGGCCAGCGAGGTCCGCAAATCGGCCAGACGGCGGCTGACCATCATCATGCGGCCATACATCTCATCCGACTCGGGATACTTGGCCTTGAAGTTGCGCCAGAAGCCGCCACGCGTGAAGGCCGCCACTTGGCCCCAGCTACCGGCATGCTCCATCTCGTGACGCACGCGGTCGTACTCGACGATACGAGCTGGCGGCAACGCCCACTCGACCATCTCGCGGTAACTGCCCTCGGGCACGTAAACCTTGCCGGCGGGTTCCAGCTCTTCGCGAGCCTCGGCCAGCGTAACGGTCTTAAGCCACTCGGCATTGGCCGAAAGCTGCTCGAAGAAACGCTGCAGCCAGCCATTGTCGTAAACGTGCTGCTTGGTCTCTGGCCAGGTGCCAAACTTCTCACCGTCGTCGCCAAATACGGCCAGAGCATTCGGGTGGTGTTGGGCGATCTGGCCCAAGTAACCAATCGTGGCTTCCGGTTCTTGGAAGGGAATGTTGTAACGCAGCTGCTCGCTACCGGGGAAGACTCGCAGCACGCGGCCGTCGTCCTCGGTAACGTAGTAGCCGTGAAGCTGGTCCTCGGTCAGGCCGGCATTCTTGAAGTGATAATCGTCAAGCACGGCATACTCGATACCCGCATCGACGATGTCGCGGGTCATCGACTGCTCCCAAACCCGCTCGGGAATCCACATACCGCGAACCTGGCCGCCGAGCCGTCGCTCGAGCCAGGCGCTGTAGCTGCGAATCTGGCCAATGCGATCGCGCGAAGGCAGCATCGCCAGAATCGGCTCGTAGAAGGCACCGCCGATGATCTCGACACGACCCGCCGCGACCAGTGCCGCGAGGCGATCGAGATATTCGGGATGATTCGCCTCGAGCCACTCAATCAGCGACCCGCTGGTATGGAGCGAGATCTTCAGCGAGCTAAACGGCTCGAAGACATGCAGAAACGGCAGATAGCTATCTTGGTACGCCTGCTCAAAAACGTGGTCAAAGTTCCCCATCGGCTGATGGTTGTGAAGAACGAGAGCGAAGCGAATGGGATTGGTCATGGCGGGGAGTCTTTAGCAGCTAGGGTGCGGGAGATTTCGGCAGGAAAAAGTCGCCGGCAAAGCCGCCAGCAAACCATTCCTATCTTGCCTTGCTTTACTAATCGGCAAGCTCGCAGCCAAACTTCGGGGTTTCCTTTGCTAAGAACCCATGAATTGCGGAATTGCTACCTCTCGGAGTCGCTTCGCCGCCGTCTCGGGCGCGACGAGGTTGATCGCACAGCCGGTCGCCCACTCAAAACCTGCAATCTTCGTTACACGTGGTACGACCTCTACATACCAGTGATAGTGGCGCAGATTTGGGGTGTCAAAGGGGCCGCTGTGAATTATGTAGTTGTAAGCTGGCCGCTCGAGCACGGCGTCAATTCGGTGCATGCAATCGAGCAACAGGTGGGCCAAATCGCCCAGCGTGGCATCGTCGGCTTCTTCGAAATGACTCTCATGCTGCCGTGGCATGATCCAGGTCTCGTAAACCGCGCGAGAGGCGAACGGACAGAAGGAGACGAATCGCTCATTCTCAGCAACAATTCGCGAGCTGCCAGAGAGTTCGTCGGCCAACATCGCGTCGAACAAGCACTCCCCATGGCGCTCGTAGTAATCTTTCGCTCCCTGCAACTCCTCGGCAATCAAGGGCGGCACAAACGGCAACGCCATGAGCTGACTGTGAGCGTGCTCCAATGTCGCCCCGGCAGCCGCCCCGACATTCTTAAACACTACTGCCTGACGCAAACGCCGATCATCCCTCAGGTCCAGCAGCCGAGCCCGATAGGCGATCAGCACGTCGGTCAAATCCGACACCGTCAGATCGGTCGTCCGCGCGACATGCCGCGGCGACTCGATAATCACCTCGTGGCTCCCATAGCCGGGGTGCGTGACATGGTCGCGAACGTCTTCGGCGACCGTCTCAGACGATGTGGCGTCGTCCACCCCCAAGGACGAGTCATCCGCCGGCATATCATCTACTGTCACGGCAGGATACTTATTCTTGACCACGCGAACGCGCCATTCATGCCCGGGCCGCGAGCCTACCTGCGAAGACCCGTCCGAATCGCGAATCGCGAACAGCTCGGCCGGGGTCTCATCCTCGTGGCCTTCGCAAAAAGGGCAGCCGCTCGGTTCGTCCGGCGAGTCGTCGGACACGAACGCGTGAGGGCGATTGGCTCGATTCTCTGCCACCGCCACCCAGCGGCGCAAGAGCGGATCGTGTCGCAGCTCACTGGTGGGACGCAAATCGCTCGCAGCCGGCACATCGCCCACAGAACCAGAATCACTTGTCGAGTGCGGCTCGCTCATGGTGCAAAGTGCGAGAGCCTCATGGCAAAGATACGGCCTCGCGACGCCGCGCGACCATCTGCTCGTAGAGAGAAACATATTGCCGGGCGCTATTGGCCCACGACCAATCCTGCTTCATGCCGGTGGTCACAATTTGCTGCCACACGTCGGTCGCCGCATAGTGATCGCACGCTCGCAGAACGGTCTCTGACAACGTCCGCGTATCGTAGGTCGAAAACTGGAAGCCGGTCGCGGTGCCTGCGCGAAGCGTTTCGGGATTCGCATCGGTTATCGTGTCGACCAAGCCACCGGTGGCATGCACAATCGGAACTGTCCCGTACTTCAGGCTGTAGAGCTGACTCAGGCCACACGGTTCGTATCGACTCGGCATCACCAGCATGTCGGCGCCGGCCTCGATGCGATGGGCCAGCGGATTGGAAAATTCTAAGAGTGCCGCCACGCGGTCGGGGTATCGCCGCGCGATCGTTCCAATCTGCTCGGCATAGGTTCGATCGCCTGTTCCCAGCACCACCCATTGGGCATCGTGTGTGGCGACCCATTGCTCGATCACAGGAACCAACAGGTCAAAACCCTTTTGCT
>CAYLRE010000164.1:0-10459 GCA_964385715.1 uncultured Planctomycetaceae bacterium | reverse complement strand
CGCGTCAAGCGTTCTGGCTACCGCGTCCGTTCTTGCTGTTTTCGATGGCACTTTCTGTTGCGACTTTATCGATTCCAGCCGCGCCGGCCGCCGGCCAGGATTCTAAATATCTCGACGCCGCGCAACTCGACATCAAGCAGACCGATCTCTACCTGCGGATTAAGAAGTCGATCGACGCCGTGCCGGCCATCGACACCCACGATCACTTGCGCGAGTTTCGTGCCATGCCCGATCGTGTGCACACGCCCGATGGCAAGGGGATGACGCTCTACAGCATTTGGGCCCACAGCTACATCACCCGCACCACGCGAATCTCGCACTGGCCAGCCGATGGTTCCTTCGACACCTGGTGGAAACAGGCTCACGACGACTTCGACGACGCCCGGGCGAGCAGCTTTTACCGTTACCTGCTGCCGGCGTTTCGCGATCTCTACGGCGTCGATTTCGATTCTGTTACGCCCAAGCAGGCGGCCGACCTGAACCGGCGGATCTTTGAAAACTACAAGAGCGATCGCTGGCTCAAGAAGGTCGTGACCGAGAAGGCCAACATCGAGCTGATGTTCATCGACCCCTACTGGAACCGCCTGCAGTTCGCCCGTGAATATCGTTTTTCTGTACCGGTGTTCAATGTGACGACGATTCTCAGTGCCGCCCATCCCGACCGGACGCCATCGAAACGGGACAGCCCGTACGTGTTCGCGGAAAAGAAGAAGCTGCCGACCGATACGTTTGACGAATTTCTCACCGTCATCGATGCCCTGTTTCAAGAAGCGGTGGCCCATGACGCGATCTGCCTGAAGTCGACCCAGGCCTACGTTCGCACGCTCGACTACAAGAAGGTTAGCAAGGAGCAGGCGGCCGCCGTCTATGGCAAGCCGAACAGCGAAACGACTGCCGCCGAGCAGCGGCAGTTCGAGGATTTCATGTTCTGGCACATCTGCCGACTCAGTGCTCGATACGGCCTGCCGTTTCAGGTTCACACTGGTGACGCCCGCGTGCAAGGTTCCAACCCGATGCTGCTGGTCGACGTGATTGAGGCCAACCCGGAGACAAAATTCATTCTTTTCCACGGTGGATACCCTTGGGTCGGTGAGACCGGGGCGATCGCCATGAAGCACAACAACGTCTGGATCGATAGCTGCTGGCTGCCGACCTTGAGCTACACGATGGCTCGTCGGGCGTACCAGGAATGGCTCGACGCGGTTCCCAGCGACCGGATCATGTGGGGTGCCGACACGGTCGACGCGGAAGGAATCTATGGAGCGACGGAGCTGACTCGCCAGTGCATCGCCGAGGCGCTCACGCTCAAAGTCGCCCGCAGTGAGTTGAAGGAGGAACATGCCAACCGCATCGGCCGGCAGATCATGCGCGACAACGCCCTGAAGTTGTTCCCCAAGCTCAAGCGGATGTTGTGGAAGGAGAAAGCGGAAGAGGAGTAGGTGAAAAAATTGTGCACGTGGCGAGAAAAGTGCTCGGCGACACCGCGTGTGGGCGGTAGGCTAGCGGCGATCCGTCAATGGCGGGCGATTCATTTCGCGCGCCCAACGGGCTCATTTCCTATCAAGCACAACCTCGTTCCTTTCAGGTTCTAAGGAGACGTCACGTGGCCATTTCTTCAACAACCGCTCGGTAGCTGTGTACCAAGTCGGAACTTTCTCTGTACACCGATAGTCTGGCTCGGAACATCAAGACGATCGACGCCAAGGATTTGAAGTCGAGGGGTGATCGGGCACGCAAACTGCGGGACACGTATCGCCAGCTTGCCAGCCGGCAAGAGCGGGAAGCCCGGGGCAAGCAGAAGCCGCGTGGACAAAGGGCCAGCCAGGGAAGTGAGGCCACGCGAAAGAAGGAGAAACTGTTCGCCGAATCGGTCGACCGCTTTGAGAAGCAGCGGAAGCTGGTCAGCAAAAGGACATCCAAGCCCGCAGCGGCTAAGAAAAAGGTAGCGAAGAAGAAACCGGCCAAGAAAACAGCTGCGAAGAAGAAAGCACCCGCTAAGAAGAAGGTCGCGAAGAAGACGCCTAAGAAGGTCGTAGCCAAGAAATCGGCACCCAAGAAGAAGACAGCAAAGAAACGCACCACCAAGAAGGCGGCCACCAAGAAGGCGAAAGTGCCTACCTCGGCCAAGAAGGCTAGCTCGGCCGCCAAGCGAGCCCGTAAGAAGGCCTCCGGTCGAACTCGTGTCGAAAAACACCTTTCCGCACAAGGTCGCCGCAAGCAGGCACGGCGTGATTCGCGGTAAGAGGCGGCATGCCAACGGGAGCAGCACGGAATAATTGCCAGTCTTAGCGGCGAATAGTCGTTCATGGAGGAGAACCACGAACCGCAGCCGGCCCAGTTCAGTATCGCCGCTGCGCTGTTCGCGATGGTCGGCTTTGCGATCCTGTTTGCCATCATGCGTGGTGACGGAGCCTATGCGCTCACGCGCATCGTGCCGGCAATTGGTTGCGTGATGGCGTTTCTCGTTGCCTACTACAAGCGAGCGTCGGCCATCGCTTGGGGAATCCTGGCGATCGGCTTTCTCGTCACGCTGCTGAATCTAACGAATGCCTTCGTCGATTGTTTTTACGTCCTTGGCGACACGACTCCCGGCGAGGAGATTCAGGTCGCACTGAGGCATACCTATTTCACGGATCTCGCGCTGCTCGGCTTCCTATTGCTGCCGGCGGTCTACGTTTTCTTCAAGCGTCCTGGCGGCAAGCGAGTGCGAATCCAAAAATGGGTCGTCGCCGGGGTGATCGTCGCCCTGGTCGACAGCACGCTGACGACGGTCTATCTTGTGGTGTTAATCGAGTACGGAATCTAGAGGGCGACCGTGCGGGGCATTTCTGCACAGCCTCGTCGACGAAGCCTCCCATCTACATAGAGAGTAAGTGCTATGCGTGTGCTACTGATGCCTTTTGTCGTGTTCCTTCTCGTCATCGAGATGTCTCTTTCGTGCCACGCTGCCGAAGAGGCAGATATTCCGACGAACTGGCAGGGTTTTGCAACCGGTTCGTATCGACTGGCGGAATTTTCCAGCACGTTTCCCCAGTCGCGGCCGCGAAAGTCACAAACCAAGACGGTGTTGCAACCCTTTGAGGGATCCATATTCACGCAATACTCGGACCGTGACGATTTCCAACGTCCCGTGGAAGGATATACGCATGCGGGAGAAAAGCCTGAGGAAATCGGCTTCAAGGTCGTTGAACGAAAAGAGGAACAGATCACGGTCGCCGGAAAAGAATATCAAGCGGCCGTGACGACGCTACGCAAGGAGAACCATCGCGGCAAGATGGAACTCACGATGTGGGAGGTGAAGGACCTCAAGCTTCATTCCCGTCGCATGGGAGCGCCCGGGCCCGATTTCTTTCTGAACGAAAATGTCATCAAGGCGACTTTCAAGATTGAGGGGCCAAAGATATCGCAGACGCAGAGTCAGACGGTGGTCAAGCTCGCCGAAAAGCTGACCGTCGCCGAACAGGAAATCGAATGCATGGTGGAGAAACTGGAAGCCGACGTTAACAAAGGAGGTGCCACGGCGAAGGTGCAAGGCGAAAACTGGACGTCGACAGCCGTGCCGGGAAGGGAAGTGAAGACGCTGGCCAAGGGGACATTTTCAAAGGACTCGGAGCGGTGGCCCGGAGAAACGTTTGAGGAAAACTCCGTTCTCATCGACTTCAAGGCGATCCCGAAAGACGAATGACCGACCATGCCTGATTCCACCCCCTTCTCGCTCCGTGGCATTTACCCGCCACTGGTGACTCCGCTAACTCATCGCGATAACGATCTACAGCTCGACGTCGAATCGTTAGGGCGACTCGTTGAGCACACCATCGCCGGCGGCGTGGCGGGGCTGTTCGCGCTCGGTACGACTGGCGAGACGCCCAGTTTGCCGCTGCGACTCAAGCGGGCGATGGTCAAAGAAACTTGCCGCCTGGCAGCCGGTCGCGTGCCGGTGCTGGTCGGTGTGACCGATACTTGCCTCGAAGTGTCGCTGGAACTGGCCGAGGTCGCCAAGGACCACGGGGCGGCCTGCGTGGTGGCGGCACCCCCGTTCTACTATCCCGTCAATCAGCAAGAGTTGCTCGGCTACTACCGGTCGCTCGTCGAAGCGTTACCGCTACCGCTGCTGCTCTACAATATTCCCTCCTGCACGAAGACGGCATTGGCGGTCGATACGGTCGCTCAGCTGGCCGATCATCCAAACATCATCGGCATTAAAGATAGCTCGCGCGACTGGGACTACTTCTCGGAACTGCTCAAGGCGGTTGGCGGCCGCGACGATTTCTCGGTTCTCATCGGACCGGAGATCCTGCTCGCCCGAGCTGTGCAAGCGGGGGCCGTAGGCGGCATCTGCGGTGGATCTAATATGTACCCGCCGCTTTATGTGGAGCTGTTCGAGGCGGCTTCGGCCCGCGATGCGCAGCGCGTCGCCGAGTTGCAAGCGGTCGTGGAACGCATTGGCGAGACGATCTATACGGTCAGCGACAGCTGTGCTCGCCTGATTCAGGGACTTAAGGCGGCCCTGGCCAATCTCGATATTTGTGAAACGACGATGGCCCCGCCACTCTCTCCGCTCGACGAAGATGGCTGCCGACAGGTGGCCGACTATGTGGCAGCTCTCGGCATTACGGCGAACGAGTCCGGTTCGTAGGGGAATAATTCGGTTTTGAGGTTGGTCTCCGTGTTTCTCTTATTGTCGCGGAATTCTCCGAATTCCGTTGCTGCTCTGCACGGACGGACTACGGAGTTGTAGGCCTATCGGTGGATTTTCGATCTAACATCTAACCCGAAGCGTGACAGGAGATTTCACAGATTGTCGTAGGGCGTTCAATACCAGTGAGTTAGCGACTGTCATATGGGGTCTGGTCTCATCTTTCTAGCACAACGAATTTGGCGAGTACGTTAACCAAGAAAGATGAAACCTGACCCCGTGCTAGCACCACTTATGACCATCCGTGAAATATCCTCTGACGCTTCAGGTTATTAAGCAGATGGCCGCCGTCTGGTTCCCGCATGCACAGCATGCCCTACGCCTGTTGTGGAGCGGTCCCCCGATCGTTCCACCGAACGGACCGTAGGTCACGATCGATGCCCTACGGCCAGCACTGGCAGAGCCAGTGGCACCCAAGTTACCCGGGCGGGGACAGATGCCGCACGACTTTGGCCGACGATATACGACGACGATCGACCCGATGCTCACAACCCACACTTGCAAGCCATCGGGATCGACCGTCGGTCGCGCGGTGCTTCTTGCTGTCGCCGTGCGAGGGCGGCGACAGAATAGCCTCTTCTGTTTAGAAGCGACCGCCACGAAATGCCTGATACTGGCGAGTTCGCGTCTCGCTACGACTCGTCCCGCGATGGCGATATGTGTTTACGCGGCCGCCGTAACTGCCGGTATGCCGGCGCACGTTGTCGTAGTAACCACGAGACTGGATCTTTTCGCCGCCGTAGAACGCACGGTGGCGTGTTGGATCATGTCTCGTAACTGGGCGACGATTTGCTTGGCGGCGAGTGTCGAACCGGGGGTGGTTGTAGATGGTTCGTCTACGTGGAACGTCGTACCGACCGGGAGTAGCATACGGCGACCGGTATGGGACGTAGCATTGACCGAGATAGCAATGCCCGACACGACCATAGCTGTAGCCGTAACCGTAACCGAAATCGCCCGCACTGGCAGAGCCAGGCACCATGGACACGACTGCCAACAGCGCAGCGGCGAATACTAGATTCTTCATTGCTTTCTCCGCAGTTATGTTGTGAAAACTTCGACCGGTGTCTGTCGATCGTGAGATCGGTTCGTCTCATCGCGGCGCCAACGCTGCCGTCGCGCAGAGGCGACGGCAGCGTGCCTCGTCATTTACCAGCGACCGCGATGTCCGTGTCCACCATGGCGGTGTCCGCCGCCGTGGCGATGACCGTGAGGTCGGCCCCAATAGCCGCGATGTCGGTGGACATGGCGATGACGGGGACCGTATCCGGCATAGTATCGCGGACCGTAGTAGAACGGCCTGGTGCTGTAGCCGATGCTAAATCTCGGACCACCGTAGTAGAGACTCACACCTCCACCGTAGTATCCGCCGTAGTAACCTCCGTAGCCACAGCCGCCGGCGCGGGCCGGGCTAGCAAATGCGAACACACCCGTCATCAGCGCAGCTGCAATTAGAAACTTCTTCATCGATTCATCCTCCCGTGCAGTCCATGTAAAAGTCCCGGGGCCATTTGAGAATCCCAGGGCGCTGGCGGAGCGAATGCCCAGCCAGCGAGCGTGGCCACTTCTCGAATGAGAATTGCTTCACCATGCGCGGAGTCCCTCCGACACCGGGCACGGTCTGCCACGGTCTTGATTAGGGGCAAGCGACGTGCCAAGATGAATGCCGCCTGTCGTATCGCTCTTTGCTTGAACGAGTTACGATGCGAATCACGAGATTTCACATCGCCCAGTAGCGGCCCGAAATTGTCGTCACAACGACCGCTGGTGCCATCAACGTGATCACATGTCGATCGATCGTCTATTGCCTGCTAGCATGTAGCCGTCTGAAGTTAGAAACGAACGAGAAAGAGTCTGTCCGTGGACGAGCCAAGTGCTAAGAAGTTCAAGTTGAAGCCGGTGTTTTGGGCGATGGCGGCCGTGGCTGCCTGGGGATCGATGATCGCCTTGGGCGTGTTTCTGCCGGCCGATGGAGATTGGTCGAAGTGGAGTCGCTGGGATGGTTACGGAGCCCTGATTGTGCTCGCTTGTACCGGAACGCTACTCGGCGTTTGGGGACTATTCCTGTGGGCACGTAGTGCGCGTGAACGTGCCAAGAACTCGCAGCAGTAGCGGCACTCTCTTCTGCTACTGCATTTTCAACCCCAGCCGCTGCTGGCAGTCGGTTCTCAAAAGATATCGCCTGCGTCGGCGAAGGGATTGCCTGTTCCGCCCGGCTTTGGCTTCGGCAGGATCTTCATGATCTGTGTGGCCAGTTTAAGATCTTCTCGCGTGGTGATCTTTCGGTTCAAGGAAGAACCCTGCACGATGGCCACGGTTCCGCCAGCTTTTTCGACCAGCTGGGCATCATCGGTGGCGTTGAAACCGTCTCGCTTGGCAAATGCATCGAGCAGGATGTCTCGCCGGAACACCTGAGGCGTTTGCGCTTCCCACATGTTCTCGCGGGAGACCGTTTCGTCGATGGTGGTGCCGGTGGCTCGTTTGAGTGTGCCGGCGACCGGTGTTGCAAAGATCGCGGCCCCGCTCTTTTGGGCTTCTTCGAAGATCGTGTCGATCCACTCTTCGGCAATGCAGGGCCGGGCCGCGTCGTGCACGGCCACGTAGTCGACTTCAGATTTCACACGACCGAGGGCTTGCTCCACTGAGTCGGCTCGTTCCGCTCCGCCCTCAACGACATCGACGCCCATGATGGCCACATTGGCCGCGAATCGCATGGTGAACTCTTCGCGATCTTCGGGCGAGATGACCAAGATCAACTGAACGACGTCGTCGCGACTGAGGAACTTTTCTGCGGCGTGAATCCAAACGGCTCGTCCGTCGATGCTGACAAACGGCCTCTTGTAATTCTTGTCGTGAAAGCGGCTGCTGCGACCCGCCGCCGGCATGATGACTGCAAACTTGGCCACGGAAGAAGCTCCTCATAAGAAAAACAGTCCAACTACTTGGACTGTTTTAGGTTGCCGCTGCCTGGGCTGTCAATTGTTGAGAGAGACAAAAGCTGTTGTGGCCGGTCTCCTGACCGAGCCACTCGGCCGACCTGCCCACAACGTGACTCCCCCAACCGCTATGCCCGTTTACGCGACTCGCGTTTGCGTTCGTTCTCGGTCAGCAGCGTCTTGCGAAGGCGGATCTGCGTCGGCGTGACTTCGACCAGCTCATCATCCTCGATGTATTCCAGGGCCGCTTCCAGCGACAGCTCTCGCGGCGGCTTGAGCAGGATGTTGCGGTCGTTACCCGAGGCCCGCATGTTGGTCAGCTTCTTTTCCTTGGTTGGGTTGACCGTCATGTCGCCGCTACGGCTATTCTCGCCAACGATCATCCCCTCGTAGACCACGTCGCCGGGGCCAACGAACATCTCAGCCCGCTCTTGCAGACCGTCGAGTCCGAAAGCGACCGCATTGCCAGCGGTCATCGAGACCAACACCCCGTTCGCGCGGCCCGGCAAATCGGACTCAGCCGGAGCGTACTTCTCGAAGCGGTGATGAACGATCGCCGTGCCCTGCGTGGCGTTCAAGAGCCGCGTTCGCAGGCCGATTAGCCCGCGGGCCGGAATCGAGAACACGGCTCGCGTGTAGTTTTCGTGCGCGTTCATCTCAATCGACTGACCGCGACGCGAACCGACCATTTCCATGACCGGGCCAAGCTTGTCGTGCGGCACCTCAACGACCAGCGTCTCGAACGGCTCTTCGACAACGCCCTTGTTGCGATGCATGATCACTCGCGGCTTGCCGACCTGCAACTCGTAGCCTTCGCGACGCATCGTCTCGATCAGAATCGAAAGGTGCAGCAGCCCGCGACCGGAAACCTGGAACGAATCGGTGCCGACCAGCGGTTCAACTCGCAAGGCCACGTTCCGCTCCAGCTCTTTTTCCAGGCGAGCGGCCAGGTTTCGTGTGGTGACGAACTTGCCTTCCTTGCCACAAAGCGGTGAGGTATTCACACCGAACACCATGCGGATGGTCGGTTCATCGACCTCCACTCGTGGCATGGCAGTGCGGTAATCCTGGTCGCTGATCGTGTCGCCGATCGCCACGTTGTCGATACCGACCAGGGCACAGATGTCGCCGGCGGTTGCCTCTTCAACTTGAGCCCGGCCGAGCTTGTCGAACACGTGGACTTCCGAGATGGTCTTGTTCTCGATCCGTTCGGCCGACCGCATCAGGGCGATCTTCTCTCCAGTCTTGATCGAGCCGGATTGAATTCGTCCGATGGCAATGCGGCCGACATAGTCGGACCAGTCGAGCGTGGTGACGAGCATCTGCAGCGGCACCTCTTCGTCGGTCTCCGGGCCCGGCACCGATTCGATGATCATGTCCAAGAGCGGCGCCATCGAGTCGCCTGGCTCATCGGCGTCGAGCGTGGCGAAACCTTCCTTGCTGCTGGCGTACAGATGCGGAAAGTCGCCGATCAAATCCTCCGCTCCCAAGTCCATCAGCAGCTCGAACGCCTCGTCCAGCACTTCATCGGCGCGGGCGTCCGGCTTGTCGATCTTGTTAACAACCACGATCGGTTGCAGCCCGCACTCGAGTGCCTTGGAGAGCACGAATCGCGTTTGCGGCATGGGGCCCTCGGCGGCGTCGACCAGCACGATCGCTCCATCGGCCATTCGCAACACGCGTTCCACCTCGCCACCAAAGTCGGCATGGCCCGGCGTGTCGATGATGTTGATCTTCGTGTCCTTGTACATCAGGGCGATGTTCTTGGACAAAATCGTGATGCCTCGCTCCCGCTCCAGGTCATTGGAGTCGAGGATCCGTTCCCCTTCGAGCTGGCTGGAACGGAACTCGCCACTCTGTCGCAACAGGCAGTCAACGAGCGTCGTCTTGCCGTGGTCAACGTGGGCGATGATGGCGATGTTTCGGATGTCGTCGCGACGCATGGGCTTAGCAGACTAAGGGGGGTGAGGCGTAAGTGGTGAAGTGCCAGGCTTGTGGTCGAAGCGGATCGGCCTGTGCCTGACGTGTTTGAATTCCGAGTGTGACGCACAAGATCGGTGTGCGGAGACAGCGTCGGAAAGCTAAATCGGCGGGATCGTGCGGGCCCTGCTGACAGGTTCCGCGGAGGGAAGAATCGCCCATTGTAGCAGGAAACGCCGCAGCCGTAGAGAGCGGCCTGACATTAAGAAACGGGGAGGATTCGACGAGACAACCGGCACAATCGTCCGTCCTTCTCGCCCGCTGGCATGTCCTTTCCAGCGACGGTGGAAATGGGTGATCGCTCGCTCAGTGGGAGGGGGCGACTCGCGTTTGACGATCTCTCGCTGGCAATGCTTGGCAGAACAGCACGATCGGCGAAAGCAGGAGCCAGCAGATGCCTAACGGGATCCAAGTGAGGAATTGGAAGAGGAATGCGCCGATCTCGGAGTAACTCAAGTCGTCGGATTTGTTCTTATTGAACCGTTCGGCCAGCTCCTTCCGATACGGTGCCTTCTCAAATGAGCCGACACGCTCGTGCGTCGACCAGACTTCAGGAAACGAGGCGAAAGGGACCGTAGCCATCCAGGCCACATCCGGATCTTTCGGGCATTCGATGAATCGCCTAATTGCAGCGATGACCATCGAGATGATGCCAAAAGGAATCAATCATGGCAGCAGATACGATTGCCAGCCATTCTGCATCATCGCGTACGCCGCCGTCACGAGGAAGCTGATAAAGGTCCCGGCGGCCATAAGATGCGAAAGCTTCCAGATCCGCGGGCCGAGTTTGACGACCAGATGGTCATCCGATTCCAGGATCAGCAGCAATCGCTGCACGTAGTTCCAT
>CAYLRE010000163.1:0-10464 GCA_964385715.1 uncultured Planctomycetaceae bacterium | reverse complement strand
TTGCGACTCAATCACGACGAAGGTCCGTCGAGCCTGATCGAACTGATACGTAGCGCGGACAAGATTCGTCGTGCCATCCCTAATCGAAAACAGCTTGATGGCAGTCTCAATCGGTTACTGCACGCCGAACTGATCCACAAGACAGACGACGGAAGCTACGACGTCACGCAAAAAGCTCTCGAGGCGTTACCTGCCGCCTCAGACAACCGTCCGCTGCTACAGAAATTGGACGATGTCGAACAATTTGTCGCCAGCTTGCCAACACCCCATTTCGTGCCGCGTCAGGTTCATATCGATGACCGGACAGCCCGCGAAGCGTTTGAAATGTATGGCAGCACCGCTCGGCCATGGTAGGATACTAGCAATGTGGCCTCGCAATGCGGGGCACTTTCATGACGAGCAAGTAGGATCAAACGGGGCTGACCATGCATGACCACTGACGGGCGCCAACAGACCGACGACCATCGCGTCTTCTTTGCCTATGCGCCGCTTGGTCTAATTCCAATCGTCATTGGCGGGATCATGCTGGCGTACGTTTACGCATTTGCCTCGATGGTCGATCCTGAACTGGAAGGCTGGTCCCGCGCGTCGCGGATTCTCGAAAAGATGCTACCGGGCGCGTTCCCCGCAGTGGCGGCCGTCGTGGGTGGATTGGTATTCCTGGTGCATTCTGTCCTGTACGCCGCCGCCGGGTCACCAAGGCTGAGACCTTCTGCGCGGATGTACGCGGTCCTGGCCGTCGGGGTATCGATCGCCTGCGTGATGGTTCCATATTTTCTTGGTTAGAATTTGAACTGGGACAGACGGGAAAATAAGAACCTCGGGAATAGTTGTCCGACACTTGGACGAATATGCTCTGCCGCTTTTAAAGAAACGTTCCAACAGGGGCATACACGCATGCACCAGGCTTACCGTCTCTTTCGTCGCCGCCCTATCCGTCACCATGCGCTGACCCGGTGCGCGATCCGACTTGCCGTCGCAACGGTGTTCTTCGTTGGTGCTGCGAAACACGCTGCTGCCCAGGCGGGCGGTGTCCTGATCCCCTACTGGCCGGTTCCTGCCTGGGAGAAGTGTTTCATCAACTCCAAGACAATCGTGGTCGGCACGGCGAGTAACGTCCAGTCGGAATCAATCGAGCACCAGGGTCAGAAGTACGACAAGGTTACTTACGACCTCGAAATTCAGCGGACGCTATTCGGCAAAGCGAGTAGCCAGACGCTTTCTATTCGCGACTATCACAACAGGCGGTTTGGAAAACCGAAGGAGGGTGAGACATACATCGTCTACTTGCGTCGCCATCCGCCGCGGCCAAATAGCAGCGAAGGTCCGCCTGATGGCAACGTCTATTACGCGTCGCCCCTCAAGAATTCGTATTGGAAGCACCCCGAAGCAATTCTCCGCGCCGGCAAGATCTGGATGACCGAGGACGTTCAGCAACAAGTCGCAGCAATCAAGAGTGGCTGTTTCTCAGCCAATCCGAGCTTTCGCGCCTGGTGCATTCGCCAGATGACCGGGACTCGCATCGGCCACGAAGAAGACCCGCGAACCTTTCCCATTCATGACCATATCGATCGCGGCGAAGCCCGGCGGATTCTGCTGCAAAGCTTGCACCACGATGCCGAGGACTACTGGCTCGTGCTCGATGGCTTCTCACGTCTGCACGAAGACGGAGACTACGACGAGCGAGAGGCCTGTTATCGTCTGGTGCTGGGTTTGCTCGATCGGTACGACTCGGAGCCGCGCGATGTTGATCACCAGAAACTGCAGAACATCACCCGGCTCCTCGTTCGACATTTTCCTGAGCGCGGTGTGACAACGGCCGAGCGGCTCGCCAAACTCGCTCACAATACGGAGTTGGACGAAGGCACTCGTATCCAGGCGATCGCCCGCTTCGACAACCTTTATCTTGTTGGTGACGACGCGACCAAGGAAGCGGTGCTCGATCTGCTCGAGTCGTTTCTATTTGCCAGTCCAGAGAACAAGCGAGAGCCGATGCCTCGCATCGCGGCTCAGGTCTTCTCAAGACTCGTCGAAGCAATCGCCAAGAAGCAGATCCGCCACAAGAAGAAACAGTTGCCGCCACGATTGGCCAAGATCATCGCCCGCGCCGATGACGCTCACGGCGAAGTGGCCAAGTGGATCCGAAGTACCGGCGAACAAGCGGAGAAGATTCTGCAGGGTCGCGCCGATCAATAGAAGCCGATCAATAGAAGTGGTTCAGCGCGATTAGCAAACACGAATCGAGTTGCTTCTTATTGCGAGGTCGGCTTGGGGAACCGACGCGGTTGGCGAAGAGGGAATTCTCACCAGCCCGCCACAGGGACACTTTGCTTGCTTGCCCGCCAAGGCGTCTTTCACCTTGAACTGACGCCCACATTCCTGACAGCTCGTTTGAATGGTCATGGCCGCATTATAGCCAGGGCGACCATCTGTTTACTCACAATTTTTTCTCACGATTTTCGCAGGGTGGCCGCTTCCGTGGTCGAAATCGCTTGGCAACGATTTTAGGTGTCACCGTGGCCGGGTAAGGCTACAATGTGGTTCTCGCCGCATTAACGAGTTGGACCAGGCTTAGCCTAATTGCTCGTGAGAACCGACATGAACAAAAACGAGAATAGCGACGGTGCCGGAAAGCGTTTCCAAGATCAGGCTCAAGAAGGGCAGACGGGATTCTGGCGCGAGTTCTTCATTTTCTTGCTCTACAACAAGAAGTGGTGGCTAACTCCCATTCTCATCGTGTTGGCATTGGTCGGTCTGTTGGTGATTGCTGGCGGCACCGCACTGGCTCCCTTTATCTATCCCTTTTTCTAGTGCTTTTCTCCGTATCATGCGGGATGGCCTGAATGGTAACCCAGTCGTTGCGAGTCACTTCTAGAGGTCGATTTCCCTGCAAAATCGCCAAATCCTACAATCTCTCGCTGGCGAGGTTGATCTGGAGTGTCCGAAACATTCTAATGGCAGGTGGAAACAGAAAGATGGCGTTGAATCGGTAATCCACCTAGCCAGGTGCGGTGCTTATCTTCCGAAGTTCGACGTTATTGAAACCTGGTTAGGATTGAGACCCTGACCACAGGACTGCCAACGGTGGCCGGCGACAAACGTTACCGGACATCTGGTTGATCGTGAGAGAGACACGCTCCGTTCGAGAGCGATTCTTGAAACCGGTTGACCGCAAAGTTCAGTAGGCTGTCCGATAACGTTCCGGAGGGGCGAGTACCGTTCGGGTCGGTTCGCGACGGGGGCGTCGCTACGAATAACAATCGGATTAGAGCCATGTCTTTCTCGGGTGTTTCCTCGACCCAACGGAATCGTCGTGCATTCACGTTGGTCGAGCTCTTGGTGGTGATCGCAATCGTGATCATCTTGCTGGCCCTGCTAATTCCCTCGATCAATAACTCGATTGCCTCGGGTCGCCAGACACAATGTGCCAGTCGGCTTCGCCAACTCGGCCAGGCCTTCCTCATAGCAGGCGAAAACGGTCAGAACATCAACTCATCCAACTGGACGACGTTGGCTGAGAACTTGATCGAAGGAAAACCAGAGCTGCTTTTCTGCCCAGAGGATATCGAGGAGAGCCTTGCCTCTTCGTTCGCGATGAACTCCCGTGCCCATCGCTTTGTTGACGAAGATGGCGGCCGCATCGTGCTTCTCGACTACCACACAACCGAAGCGACGCTGGTCGTCAACACGGTTTCCGAGCAAGACAACTGGGAAGAAGACGGTGGCCTCTACGCGGCCCGTCATCTTGGCAACATGAACGTGCTGCTGCACAACGGCAGTGTGAAGGCTTATGCCTTCGAAGACATCGATCCGCGGGTCTGTGAGCTCTGGTTACGTTACTGGCGTGGAGACCGGGACACGCAGTACAACCTCGACGCCTGCGGTGAGCCGGTGGAGGAAACAGGAGGGGCCGCCTCATCGGGCGTGGATCCGATCAAGCGACGGGAAAAGAACTATCCGCCCGTCGACCCGTATCTTTGCGGTCGCAATGATCCGATCACGATGGACGATGACGATGAGGGATTCACCAAAGAAAACGTTCCCTTCCTAGATTTCTTTGGATGGGATTGGGCTAAGTGGACGTATCACACACGTAACCGCGCCATCGCGAGCAAGAACCGCTCGTTTGGCCACGGAGAAGATTGCTACGAAGCACCTGGTCAACAGACAGAACAGACTTTCGCCAGATACGAGTTTTCGGTGGAACCGGGGTACTATCGACTCTGGGGACATTGGCTCGCAGGCAGCGGCCGCTCAACGAATACACCGTACCGCGTCTTCGATGGGGACAATCCTGAGCCGATCTATGTGGAACGAGTCGATCAATCGGCCGAGTCGAACGGCGAACGGATCATTTACAACAACGCCTACGAGGATTGGCACGTGTTCAACGGCGGCGAACCGCTGCTCATCGAGTCGGATACTCTACGAGTCGAAATTGGTGCCGACACACACGCCAATGGGATCGGGGCTTTCGCCGGATTTCAAAGCAAGGTCGTGGCCGACGCCGTCCGCATTGACTGCGTTCGAGGAGACTATCACGCAGATCGCTGTGTCGATGAAGAAGTCGAACCGATCGACGACGGAGGCGACGGATACACGGCCGATCCTCCCTCCGCTTGGAGCAACGTGACGAATTCCGGCTCGTATGGAGGCGGGCATGCTGCCACCCCCAGCGGATCGGGCAACAAGACGGTCAGGTATGATTTCCCGTCCGTCACGCCTGGGCAGTATCGCGTATGGACGCTCTTCGTCCCCAATCCAAGCAATGCTACCGACGTTCCGTATTCGGTTTATGATGGCACGAAACTATTGCGCACGACCTACGTCAACCAATCGAGGGTGTTCAAAGGATACGACCTCGATGGAGACGGCAAACAGTGGTACAACGTCGGCGAATTCGAGATCCGCGGAGACAAGTTGTCCGTGACAATCTCGGACGGCGCTAGTGGCGGAACCGTCACGGCCGATGCGGTGAGGGCGGAATGCTCGTTCAAGGAGTACGGTGATTCCTCCAAGGACTGTGACAACTACCATACGATCTATGGTCGCGAGTGCCGCCGGCATTATGCTGAGGACTACGGCGCAACCTCAGATACGGAAGATGCACTCGAAGCTGCCTTGAACTGGATTTCAAGACACCAATTCGAGGATGGCGGCTGGAATTGGGATCACCGAGAGGCGACTTGCCCGTACCTCAAGGAGCCTGAGCCATGCAATAGTGAGTGCCGAAACGAAGGCGGGGATTGGTATGCGAGATACTCGGCCACCGGCATGGCGCTGCTACCTTTCTTCGGCGCGGGCATGGGCCCGGACCATGAAGAGTACGGCGAAATGATTACCAAGGGCATTGAATGGATGCTCTACAAGGGCCCCGCTAAACCGCTCTCCACCGGTCGACTCTTTATGCCGGGGTTTGGTGGACATGGGGCCCAGGGCTACGAGCAAGCCCTTGCAACATGGGCTCTCTGCGAAGCGGTCGGAACATTTCGACAGACCGGATTCGGTACCCTTAACGAAGTTGACGTCGCCAAAGCCGCCAATCAAGGGGTTGGTACGATCATGCAATGTCATTTCGTGAAAATTCCAGGTAGCCGTCGATACGGTGCGATTCACTATGAATGCTCACCGAATCCTATCTTTGCTGATGTTTCGGTCTGTGCCTGGCATCTGAACGCATTGAAGTCCGGGGCAGCCTTGGGTTTCAACGATTCGCTTCCCGGCGGGAGCCGGCACGCCGCGACGCGGAAATTCCTGGACGTTATGGGAGAGTTAACCGAAGGCCGAGAAGGCGGGTCGACGGTCATTCCGGATCCTGCCTACGGAGACTACGGGACGACGTATACCTACTGCATTGTGCGTGGCGACTACCACCCGGCACGAGGATCCAACATTCTGGGCCGATACTGCCGAGCTCTCAACGGAGCTCCACCCCAGGCAGCGGGCATGCGAGAATCCTCTCGGCTGACGCTGCAGCAGGGATTCACTCTCGGCTCTTACCACGATTTGGCGGCTGCCCACTTCATGCGTTACGTGGGTGGGTCGAATTGGGATATCTGGTCGGAAAAAATGAACGAGAAACTGCTGGCCACGCAGGAGCTCCCGGATTCTGGCCACAAACGAGGCAGCTGGGGGACCGGCGGAAAAGTGGCTGGCCCTTGCGGAAGACTCTTTGACACCGCCGCTCATTCCCTATGTCTTGAGGTTTACTATCGAACGGTTGAGGGTCTTTAATCGCGGACCGATGTTCGCCTGGCATTTTGCCTGGCGGACGGGAGATGCGAGACGCTTGGTCCCAGTCGCGGTACGTTGGAGATTGAACGGAGAGGAAAGTCTCGTTGCGATTACTTCTTTTGCGCCGTGCGAGCCAACGTGCCAGCGGAACACAGCCGCCCGTTGCGGCGTCTTCGATTTTTGGGATCCTTGTCGCCCTCTCCGTTCTCTGTAGCGCTTGCTCTGAATCGCCTCCGGCCAGTATGCCAGGTGTACCGACCTTCGACTCCTCGGAACAGTCGCTCGCCGAAAAGATCGAGGAAGAGTTCCCCAATGTCGAAATCACGGCAAACGCCAGTCAAACTTTTGAAACCACGATCGCGTCGGAAGAAAACATAGCGTCGGAAGAAAACGCTGCCGAAAAGACCGACTACCAGGCCCAAGTCTTCATAGGCGATACGGAGTTCGGTGAAGACTTGGCGGACCAACTGAGCGAACTGAACGAACTTCGCCCCGTCGAACAGGTTACCATCTATTCCCGCAATTGTTTGGGACGGGACTTGGAGTTTCTGCGAGATCTGCAGAACATCGTCACGCTGGCAATCCAGGCCCCGCAAGTCGAAGACGACGGTCTAGAGAATCTCTCCGGGCTGACGCAAATCCGTTTGCTTGATCTATCCGGCTGCAACATTCGCGGCCCCGGCATCGAGCATCTGCGAAACATGTCGGAGCTTCGATTTCTAATCTTGTCACGCACGCCGCTGAAAGGCCCTCACCTTCAGGCTCTTGAGAACTGCGATCAACTAGTTAGCCTAAACCTTGCCCAGACAAAAATTCAAAACAAAGATCTGCGGCCACTCGCCGAGCTGGCGTCGCTTCAGGACCTCGTTTTGACGGGAACCAAGGTGACGGACAAAGGGCTGGACTTTATCGCGGGGATCGAGAGCCTTCGCTCCGTCAATCTGATGGACACGAAGGTTACCGCGCGCGGCGCAGCAGCGCTGCGCAAGAAGCGACCAAACCTCCAAGTGGTTCACTAGAACAAGACGCCGCTAACGGCGATCTAGGGTGCTGGCAAGATTCCCAATCGCACCAGAAAATCGTCGCAGACCTGCAACGTCTCGTTGAAGAGCTGTCGATTGAGCGAATAACGGTAGAATCCGTGATCGACGTCGGGATAGGTAAACAGCTCGCAGTCGTTACCTTGCTGCTTCATGGCTTCGGTGAACTCAACGGCGTTGACATAGGGCGTCACGCGATCGGCCGTCCCGTGCAGGACGATGCTCGGCGGCAGATCCGGCCGCACGTTGTGTAGCGGCGAGAATCGCAACTGGTCGTCGCCCAACTTTTCGGCACCCCATCCGCGTTCGGTCGTGTCGAGCACCGCATTGAACAAAATCATGGCCGACGTCGTCGTGCTGATCGACGAATCCTCCTGGGGATCTGCCAGGTCGGGCAGGAAGTTCACGGCAGCCGTCATGTGGCCCCCGACGCTGCCACCTCCCACGACCATCTTGTCGGGATTCACCGACAATTGTTCGGCATGCGAACGAACCCAACGAACCGCTGAAAAGCAATCGGCCGTAGCGTCGTAGGGGCTGGTCCCGTGTACGTCGCGCATGCGGTAGTCGACGCTGATCGCCACCATGCCGCGCGAAGCAAAGTGCGTACACTGGGCGTAGAAGTGTCGCACCGATCCCCCTTCCCACCCACCGCCGTGAAAAAACACAACCGCGGGGAAACCGTCGGCGGGGGCCGCGCCCTGGGGGCGGAAGAGATGTAGCTTCATCTCGCCCTGAGGCGTCGACTTGTACGTGATCAATTCGTCTGGTTTGAAACGGCGAGTGTGATACCAGAGCCCAAAATCGCGACGGGTATTTTGAAACCAGGCTATCGATTTGATGATCAGGCCGCGCAGTCCCAGGGCGGAAAGGATCGATACGATAATTTTCTTCATGATGGTCGTGATCGTTCGTAGGTGATTGCCGGCTTCGTTCGCGTGGTCACCGGCGGCAAGTCGGGTGCCGTCTTCACCACGTGGGACGCATGGCATGTTCGCCGTGCGGTTAGTCTTTCCAAGGCAGACGACGTCCTAAGAATTGAAATAGCTTCTCATTATGCGGGCGGAAATGGTCCGCCAATCGTTGTCTGGTGTCGCTTGGCATATCGGCGTAGGTGCCAACGTTTTCTTTCCGCCAGTTTACATCCGCGTAGGCTTGCAGGCCGAGAAAGTCGGTGATTTTGTTGTATTCATCCTGACCTTCGGCCAGTAACTCTTCCGTACTTAAGAACAGCATTTGTTCTCGTGGAAAAAGAGCCAGCCAGCGTTCGATATCGTTCATGTACTCGCCCCGCAGCATGTAAGAATAGTGCTGCAAGGCATCGCTCCGGTAGGTTTCATCCGCCAGCATCTTGTCGACTTCACCTGCCAATCGATCCGACTCGCGGTCGAGCGCCTGCTCGAATGTTCCGGCATCCTCCAGCCCATGGCGAACGCAATGATGGAAGTGCGAATACGCGCGTTCGATCGGATTACGAAGCACGAATATTAATCGTGCTTCGGGCAGAGTCTCTCGACATCGCTTGGCCGCCCAAGGATGCACGAGATAATTGGGAGTCGCTTCCCCCGTGACCCCGGCTGCCATTTTCGACCGCATCGGAAAATGTGTTCGATACCAGTTGTTGCCTTCGGCAAAATGAAAGTCGAAGTAGTGAACCTGCTTGACCGTCGCGGAGTGAATGGAAGGATGCTGGCAAAGATAGCTGTAAAGCGACGATGTCCCCGACTTCTGCGCTCCGACGATCAGAAAATGGGGCAGCGCACGACGGGACGCGGTCATCGTTCGTCCGGTGGCAATCGCACCACGTGCCAGACGCTTTAGAGGTCCCAGTAGCGACAATCCAATATCCTCAGTTTCTACCCAGTCGGCCCACGAATTCGTAGCCTGTGGCCGGCGACTCGACCCGCGGCAGTGCCGAAGAATTCGCTTCCCACCAAGCACCGCAGCCAGATCAAGATGACAAGCTATTGATTATACCATGGCTGCGGCCGGCTCTAAGTCGGCGCCGCAACAAGACTTCCGGTAGCGTCCATGGCTTTTTCCTCGATCGCTTGCGGTGTCAGCATGATCGGAGCTGCCTGCGGCTACGCGCCGGGGAGGAACTCTGTTCTGCAATGAATGCCGCAAACACCACTCCAACTAGGGGGTCCTCCGGGCATTCTCTGCGCCAAATAGGCAAACTTTTTTTCGCGGACATTTGTCGTGACCCGCCGAGCGTCAATTGCTAGACTATGGGTCGCTTGGGATATCTGCACTAGCCTGGAATGCTAGCGGACGAGCAGTATTTTTTTGGGCGAATTTGTTGACGCCCGGGGCCCCCAACGGCCGTTGGGAATGAAGGAACCAGAGAACCGCGAAGGCTTGTTAGGAGGTATTGCGCGCTAGAGAACATTGCGAGCCGTAGGGCAACGTGCTTGCACTGCGGTCGAGATGCGCAAAGCGTCGTCAAGATATCGCCTGTCCCCAACTTCAATCCAACGCAAGAGAACCACCTATGAGCAATCAAGCACGGGGCAGTCGTGTATGGAGTTCTTAGCGCTCTTTTCGGCAAGGATGGTGTGCGCCCGCCGATTCGCGTCGTGCCCGGCAAAGATCGTTTGAGCAGCTGCGACCAGAAGCACTTGAACCGCGACTTCTATTGTCGGTCAACGATGGTAACTTGGCTGCCGTGCTCCCTGAAACCGGTGGCGTTTCGGATCAAGCCCAACTGCCTACGACCACGGAAACCGATTCGCTTTCGGGGCCGCTAGCGCTAACCTCGACCACGCACATCGTTCGCGCTGGTGATTCGCTGCAGGCGGCACTCGATCTCGCCCAGGCAGGCGACATCATCGAGTTGGAAGCGGGAGCCACCTTCGTTGGTCAATTTGTGCTGCCGAACAAAGCGGGCTCCGATTGGATTACCATTCGTAGTTCGGCGCTCGATCAACTGCCAGCAGGACGTGTGTCGGCCGCCCACGCCCATCTGATGCCGCGCATCATGACCGACACGGTTCATGCCCCGCTCCGAATGGAACTGGGATCGCATCACTGGCGGCTCGAAGGTGTGGAGGTCACCTCGTCGGCGTCCCTTTCGTGGGCACTTTTCCGCATCGGGTACGACGGACGATATCCCGAGACAACCGCGGAGTTCGCTCATGACGTCGTCATCGATCGTTCGTATTTCCATGGATTGGGTGACAACCAAATC
>CAYLRE010000162.1:0-10767 GCA_964385715.1 uncultured Planctomycetaceae bacterium | reverse complement strand
GGGAACCTTCCATGGTTCCCAGCAGATGAACTATCCAGCACTGCTAATCCAGGTACGCAAAATCGTGGCGGCCGCGTCGGGATCTTCTTTCACGAGATCTGCCAACTCGTCCTTGACTGAGGGGCCTGACGAGAGACGTCGCTTCAGCACCTTCTCATGTTCGATTTTCTCTTCCTCAGTCGCATTCTCGCCCGGCGGGAACGGCAGGATGGCCGGCGAATCAATCGCAGCTACGCTCTGTTCGGTGGCATCTGCTTCTGGCGCACCGGGACTCGTCGGATTGGCTCGCACGATCGACCGCAACATGACCATGCCGAACACGGCCAACAGGCTCAGGCTCACCGTGCTCAAGTTCTTGCCAAACCAACCCATGGTCGAGGCAATAGCACTAGGCTCTTCCACGACAATCGGATCGGCGATGTCCTCAAAGAACGTGATCGTGACGTCACGGCGACGATCCTGTGGGTTGACTACCTGCGGCACGAGACTGTTCACGAGCATGGAGACCTCCTGCGCCTTCTCATTCTTGGCGGTATCCAGCTGTTCCTGAGTCATCTCCTGGTCGGGATTCTGCTTCTGCCAAACCTTGCGCAGATAGGCGATTGGAATACTGATGGCAGCCTTAACCTTGTCTGGCTTGAGCCCCGCCTTTTCTATCTTGGTAACCGTGTGCCCTGGAAGCGACTTGATGATCTCGCCCGTGGTGTCCTTGCTGGTTCGCCCGCTGCCGACACCAGCGGCAACGCTTGTACCTCCGGAGGCCGGTCCGCCAACGCCCGGAGGAGCCTGTGCTGCTAGACCAGGACGACCACCAGAAGCTCCGCGTTCGCTCGATTCGCTCACCGTATTTGTCTCGGACTGAACGGTAACCGGCTTCGGCTGATACTCGATTTCCTCGCTATGGTTTGACGTTTCCTCCGTCAGCTCCACATTCACGGCCACGATCGCATTCGGAATCATTGAGAGCGCGTCTTGGATCTTCTGCGTCCATTCGCGTTCGTAGGCGGCCTTTTGCTTCTGGTAGAGGCTGGCAGTCTGTCCGACTTGCCCGTCTTTCAATGTTTCAAAATTGCGACCCGTGTTCAGATCGGTGACGGACACCATCTTCGGGTCGAGACCGGCAATTGCCGACGCGACGATGTTCCGCAGAGCCGGCACACGGTCGGGATCGAGGGGAGCGTTTCCGATCGGCTTCACGTTGACCGAAGCGGTTTGAATTTTGCCTCGTTTGATTCCTGGTTGATCCTTTTCGTCAAAGATCACCATTGCCTGCTGAATGTCCTGCATCGACTGGATGATGGCCGAGAGCTGTTGCTGCTTGGCACTCTTGATGCGTTGACGTCGTGTCTCTCCCGACTCCCAAGCGCTTCCGCCGTCGATCGCCTTTTCAAGAAACTGCGAGAAGTTGGGTGGCAAAGCGTTGCCATCGGCCAAAGCGCCCATATACTCGCCCGATTTGCCACGTGGGATTCGAATCGTCGTCCCATCGATACGATAGTCGTTCAGGCCGGCTTTGGCGAAAGCGGCCTCCATGGCCGGAAGGTAGCTGGCAGGAACCGGCTCGCCCTTCATCAGGACATCGTCGGGACCGGTCGAATGCTGATTGAAAAGATAGCCAAGGCTGACAACCACCACGGCCAGCAGCAGCGCGGCGGTAATCCGCGCTCCCACCGTCATCGAGCGGAAGAGTTCGCTAACCTGGGCAGTTGCCTGGTTCAAGAAGTCCATCCATGGATCTCCGAAAGGGCGGTTTTTCTGTTGTAATCGTTTGTGCGACGTCAATTCCTTTGACGTGCGGTGGCCGTGGCCTTTTCAATTTCGCGCTTAGCGTAACTAGATTCGAATGTTGCGAATCTCATCGAACGCCTGCAGCGCCTTATTTCTAACTTGCATCATGAGTCGGAAGCTGAGGTCCGCTTTCTGAACGGCGGTCAGCACCTCGGCCGGATTCACATCACCGCCGGTGGCCAGCTGTTCGACCAGTCCATCGGCGTCCTTTTGCATGCTGTTGACTTCTTGAATCGAGTCAATCAGCAAGTTCTTGAACGAACCGTCCTGGGTCGCTGGTGTTTTCAATCCGGGCGAAAGGCCAGGGGAAATCGCACCAGGAGAGATTCCGTTAATCGCGCTCATGTCAATTTACTCTTTTGTCGACTCGTGTTTGGCGATGCTTAGGACCGCCATTTGTCCTCCCCCCGGAGTTGATGTCGTTGTCGTTATGCCAGAATTCTCAGTGCCTGGCGTCCCATTGCCTTAGTTGTTTCGATGACGCCGATGTTCGCCTCGTAGGCTCGTGTCGCTTCCATGGCGTCCACCATCTCGCGTTGGAGATTGATGTTCGGATAGGGCACGTAGCCTTTCCACTTGCCTTCCTTGATCGCCATCGGATGCGTCGGCTGAAACTTGTATCGCGGTTCGATCTGCTCGGTCTCGATGGAGCTGACTTTGACTCCCGCCGAACCTTGCGGATATCCCGCGTCCTCGTCGGTCTGAAAAATCGCAAACTTCGGCTGATACGCCTTCACTTCTCCGTTTTCGCTGACGATCGTCGACATGTTCGCGATGTTACTGGTAATCGCGTTCAATCGCGTTCGTTGTGCGACCAAACCGCTCGTGCTGATATCGAGAGCACCTAGCATCGTTCAATTCCTTGATTGACATTTCTCGCGCCCACCCTGCGAGGTCAAACGTTACTCTACACGCGTTCGCTGATGGCAGCCTGCAACAGACGAAACTGATTCGTCATGATGGCCAGTGCCATGTTGTAACGACCTTGGTTCTTTGAAATTTCCGTGACCTGGTGTTCCAGTCCGACATCACTGCCGTCGTGAAACAAAATCTGTTTTGTTGCGTCGCGGACCTGGGAAAAGTCAACTTTTCCGGCCATGCTGCCTGCTTCGCCGGGCGAAACGGGCGTCTGGCGGGCATCGAGTGCTTCCTTCAGTCGGGACTCAAACTTCTCGACCGAGAGGTCGCGACTGCGGTAACCGGGTGTGTCTAGGTTGGCGATGTTGGACGCCAAGACAGCATGACGCTGCTCGGTAAAGTTCAACACCTGTTCTAAGGCGGGAATGCTCGTCGCGTTAAACATCGATAGGCTCATGACACAAACCCTTCCTTTCTCAGGCCTGTGCCCCCCTGCCAACGCGAGGTCATGCCATGCTCAATTGCAACCGCCGTGCCAATTCCAAATGAACTGACAGGGTGCTCCATTCGACTCGCACAACAATGGTTCCCGAACTTTCGCATAACGCTCTCTATTTCCTAGATCCCCAACGCTTTTGCCGGCCAGCGTCGTCGCTGCTAGCACTTGTTGAATCTTGTGTTCTTGTCGCTGCCTATATTCCGTTCTTGCCGATCACGAATCCGTCGATCGGCAGATTCTGCCGGTTTCGCTAGGCCGCCTTGGAAAAGTCCTTGGTCCGAGGGGCGTAGCCATATGTCTTTAACTTGCCACTGAGCGTGCGGATTCCGATACCGAGCGCCTTGGCCGTCTTTGCCCGATGCCCGTCGTAGTGCTCAAGCGTGGCGATAATCAGTTTCTGCTCCATCTCGTGTAAGCTCACGCCCGCCGCCATGTCGGGCGAAACGGCCTCGCTAGCGTCGCTCTCGGCATCGATTAACCAGGGACGGAGCTGGTCGGCCTGGACAACCTCGCAGTTCGCCAGCACGCAGGCACGCGTAACGATGTTCTGCAGTTCCCGCACGTTACCTGGCCAGTGGTAGTCCAACAGAAGCTGCTCTGCCGAGGCGTCGAACGTCAGCGGATCGCGGGCCAAACGTTCGGCCGCCTGCTGCTGAAAGTGACGGACCAACAACGGAATGTCCTCGCGTCGCTGTCGGAGTGCCGGAACCGTAAGCGGTACCACGGCAAGCCGAAAGTAAAGGTCTTCGCGAAAATTCCCTTCCGACACCTCTTCTTGGAGATCACGGTTAGTCGTGGCAAGCACCCGCACGTCGACGTTAATCGACTCGCTCGTACCTACGCGTTCGAATGTTCTTTCCTGCAAGACACGCAGCAGCTTGGCCTGGAGCGGCAACTCGATTTCCGTAATTTCATCGAGCAGAATGGTGCCGCCATCGGCCAACTCGAAACGGCCGGTCCGCGATGTATCCGCTCCGGTAAAGGCACCCCGCTCGTGTCCAAACAGTTCGCTCTCCATTAACTGAGCCGACAAGACCGGACAGTTGAGACTCACCAAGGGGGCGCCGCTGCGATTACTCTCGGCATGAACCGCGCGGGCGACCAATTCCTTGCCCGTACCACTCTCACCGGTGATGAGAACCGTTTCCGACGTCGGAGCAATTTGAGCGATCCGCTGGCGAAGAGCGAGCATCAAGGGACTCTCCCCAATCATGGGGCTCGCTAATCCGCCGCGGCTGGCCACGTCGCTCGATGACGCGTTGGCCATCTCGGTCGCTGACGAGCTGTCGCATACCAGGCCGCCATCCAACAGACGACCATGCTCAATCGCGCGAGCAACGAGTGTCTCGATCTGTTCCGCGTTGAACGGTTTTTCGATGTAGTCAAAGGCACCGCGACGCATCGCCTCGACCGCCGTTTGGACGCTGGCGTAGGCCGTGACCATGAGAATCTGAGCACCATGGGGACGGTTCTCGAGATGACGAATGAACTCGATGCCAGACATGCCTGGCATGTTCAAATCGGTCATCACCACGTCGTAGTTCTCTGACTCAAGTCGCTTGAGGGCCTCGGCGGCGCTGGGGCTGGTTTCGACCTGATGCCCCGCATGCTGCAGGATAGCCGCGATCGATTCCCGGGCCTGATCGTGATCGTCCACAACGAGCACACGACCCACACCGCGCGCGGCATCGGCCTCATGGCATTCGTTCTGAGGAGGAAGGGACGCGATGCTCATGCGGCAGCCTCCATGGCAAATCGGCGTGGGAAGCTCAACGTGAATGCCGCCCCGCCTTCGGGACAATTCATGGCCGAAATATGGGCCCCATGGGCACGAACGATCTGTTCGACAATCGCCAAACCGAGTCCCGTGCCATCACGCTTGGTGGTGTAGAACGGCTCGAACAAGTGCTCGCGTACTTCGTCAGGCAACCCCGGACCACTGTCGGCGATTTCGAGTTCGACGCCCTGATGCCCGCTGCAGCCTGTCACGACGATCTCCCCGCCGTGGGGCATGGCGTCCATGGCATTGAAGATCAGATTGAGCAGGACACTACGGGTCATCTCCGAATCGACACTTACGGTGGTATTCCGAGGGACATCGACATCGATGTCGATCTGCTGAGCAGAAAGCTGTTGCTGCAGCGACCCGACAACGTCGTCAACAAGGACGTCGAGTTCAATGGAACCGAGTGTTGGGTTCGGATCGGCCGCGAAATTCAGTAGGTCGGTCACCGTACTCTCCAGAGCTGTAACGCAGGATGAAACCTTCGTAAGAATGTCCACACTGCCAGAGTCATCGCTGCAACGACGCTCCAGCAGATTGATGTACAAGGAAACGGGAACAAGATGATTGCGAACTTCATGGGCGACATACGATGCCACTTGCCCCAGGTCCGCCATGCGATTCTTGCGTGCCAGTTCACGATTCTTGATTTCGAGTTCGTCCGAGAGGCGACGCACTTCGGCTTGCAGCAACTCGTGCGTTTGCTCGAGGCGAAGCGTCGCTTCGTGCCAGGCAGCAAGCACGGTTTCCAATTCCGCATTGGAACTGAGAAGACCGGCATCTTGCGGTGTCCCGGCATCAGGCGTGCCATCTTGCTGGGGGCTCGGATTGCTCATCACATTTCCTTGCTGAAAAGTAAACAAGTCGATGGACTAAACTCAGGGCAACAAACTGGACGATAGGGCGATTACGAATAGTCGACGGCCGATCGCGTTGGAGCGGCGTCGGAAACGTAGGCATTGTGAACATGGCCCGCGACGTGCGTGCCTTGCAGGCGAACTTGAGCGTCGTCACGGCGACGAATCAACTCGCGTTCACTCTCCTTCTCCTGCTGAACGATCGTGTTTAGTAGCGACTCACACTCGTTGGCCACGGCGGCACAGCGCTGACGTTCGGCAAGACTGGAC
This sequence comes from uncultured Planctomycetaceae bacterium, assembly GCA_964385715.1. GTDB lineage: Bacteria > Planctomycetota > Planctomycetia > Pirellulales > UBA7805 > MB-PLM-2. Next base: position 4,712 of record CAYLRE010000162.1, on the reverse strand, counting down.
CAAACGCGGGATTCAGGGTCCTGATCGCGAAACGGCTTTAGTTGTTGCTCCACTCGCATCATCTGATCGAGCAGACGTTGCTTCGTTGCAAGCAGCTGCATCAGCAAGTCCATCTCGCCACCACGAGCCGTCTCGATTTGTCGCGTACCAATATCACGCAACTGAACGAGGCAGCGGTGCTTCTGACCGATCAAGTCGGCAAGTCTTTCAGTTCCAAGGTTTGTCATAGACTCTGTGATACTGCGAGGAAGACAAGTGTTTTGGACAGATCGTCGGCTGTTTGCTATTTCGAGAACTCAATCAAGTGTTTTAGGTAGGCTTCCCACTGCCGTTTGTTGAAATTCGTGGTTTGCTCGAAATCGAGATTCTCGTCGAGCTGCTTGAGCACCACCTTGGCCTGCTCAAGCGTACCGCGTGATTCGGTTGGTCGGTCGAGCCGTCGATAACAGGCAGCAATCTGGACGAATGCTTCAAGCACCTCGGGATTGTTCTGATACAGGTTCGTCGCATCGGAGTAGGCACGGATGGCTCGTTCGTAAAATTCGTCGTCGAGCCGCCCCTGGTCGAAATAGACCGCTCCTAGGGCGAAGTAACAATTTCGCAGGATCACGCTTTCCAGCGGCGTTAGCGCAACCGAGTCTGGACGCAGATTAAGATCCTGGCGAACCGCTTCATAAAATTTCTCAGCCTCGGACAACAACTCCTTGAGCTCCTCGATGTGCTGCTGCCGATTGGCCTCGATCGTCACCTCCTCGAGCATCTTGAGCGGCTCCTGAGCCGCCTGGCGAAACGATTCCGCGATCAGATACTGGGCTTCCATGGCATGTGGAGACGTGGGGTATCGCTCGACCGCTTCCACAAGCTTCGGAATCGCATCTTGATGCCGTCCGACGCCGTGAAGCACCTTGCCGAGTGCAAACAACGAAGCTTGCCACTCCTGACTTGCAGGGCCCTGGTGCCGATCGCGAAGGTTTGTGCGCAACAGCGCCTCTGCCTGCTTAGCATCACCTCGGCCGAGATAGGCCTCGGCCGCCATCAAGCGAGCACGGTAATTCGATGGATCGTCCGGATGGTCGTCGATACAGGTCGTCAACGCCTCGATCGCCTCGTCGAGGTTTCCAAGTGCCAGATGCGATTCCCCTAGTCCAACAAGCGCCGCCGAAATTCGCTGACGCGATTCATTCTTGAGATACTGATCGAACAGCTGAATGGCATTCTTGTAATCGTGACCGAGACGAAAGTTCTCGGCACTATTCCAGAGATCGACCGAATACTCTCGCGTGGCAAAGCGTAGTCGCGCCGATCGGGCGTAGATCTGACCAGCTTCGCGGTAATGCTTTCGAGCTTCGCGTTCCGTCTGCTGACGCTGGGCTCGAGGTAGCGTCTTGGCACGGTCATCCAACGAACGGGCCCACGCTACTTGTGCCTGAGCAGACAGCTGAATGGACTGCGTGGAGCGAACAATCGGTGACAGCAGATCGGCCATCTGCACCGCATGCTCAAACTTTTCGTCAGCCACGTAGCGTCCTACAACGTCGAGCAAACGACGTCGTATTTCGTCTTGGCTGATCCAAGAATTGTTGAACGTTCCCTGCTCGGCAATCTCAGTAACAGTATCACGGTACCCCCGAATCGCCGCGTCGTCGTCACCTAGCTCGGCGAGTAAATCGGCTTCAGTCAGGGCGGCGACGAGACCTTCGCCCGACTTGACATTGAGATTGCGAACCTTGCGAAGTTCACTTATCGCGTCTTTTAGTTGGCCACGCTCCTTAAGGCAGAGGCCCGTCAGGTAGTGCGCCTGTCCCCGGGTCACGTCGCTGGCGCTAAAATGTTCCTGCACTCGCCCGAATAGTTCGAGTGCCTGGTCATACCGCGAAGCGATCTTTTCCTGCGTCGCCTCATCGACCGCGCCCGAGCCGGAGAGCTGCTCCGCTTCTCGCATAAAGAGACGTGCGTCGAGGACCATCCCATCGGCCAGATTGAAAGCATCGTCACTTAATTTGGCCAGATACGCTCGGCACTGGTCGGCCTGATCTAAGCTGAAGAGAATACGAGCGTGTCGCAGTACGCCTTCGTCCCGATCCTTCACAGAAAGGTCACTGCTCGCGAGATACTCTTCGCTAACCTTCAACGCCTCACGCGAGTCTGACCGGGTATCAGCAAGATACGCTTCGGCGATCATCCGAAGGGCTTCGAGCCGATCCGTGTCAGCGAGGTCTTCGGGTCCAAGCCGCAAGACTTCAACAAAGGCGGCCCTACTGGCAGCGAGCTGATTACTTCGGTAAAGGCTCCTGCCGAGGAGAAACAGCCCTTCGCCTTCACGTGATTCGGGGAAACCGCGATCCCGAGCCTCTTCTAGATACGTAGCTGCAAGCACGTGATGCGTCAGCTTATTCTTCCCCCACAGCGAATCGGCCTCATATGCCGCTGCTGCCCCCAGAACGAAAATCGGACCACCCAGCTTATCCGGGCCGTCGCTATATCGAAGTTTCTCTGCCAGCTCACGTGCCTTGCCGAAGTTTCTTTGGTCGAGCGATCGTAACGCTTCGTCCAACGTTATCGCATCCGGAGCAGCCACCGACGGATCATCAACCACTGCCGGAAATTGCAGCAGCGCCACGGCCAGCACAAGCACGACACCGACACCGAGCGTCGCCTTGAGCCGATTGCGTGCCGTCCAATCACTCACGCGCGACATCAAGCCATTCGGCTCGCCGGTACCCGGAGCATCTGCGCCGTTACCTTGTCCGCTTGATTGTGTTGATTCGTCTGCCATGAGTTGTCGTCGGAGTTGACGTTGGATGTGATCGACCGCTGCGTCCCCTTCACGCACGCCGCTGACGAAGACTCGTCGCGCGATGTGCCGCGTTGGTTACGAAGCGAATGAATCGATGTGCGATCCTCGCTCTATCGAAGGCCAGAACGGCCTCGTCGCCAGCGAAAGCCGGGATAAAGATGAGGAAAAGCGGCGGGAGAGTACAAAACCCTCTCGGGCAATGTCAATGCGCTTTCGCCAAAGATGGCCGCCTTGCGTGTGACTGTCATAGCAACGCTAGCGGTTGCCGATCATCCACCACGACGGCCGGAGTGCGTCGCCGCGGAGGGAACGCTGCGACCAATCACGATTCCGAGCGATCCGACGGAACCACCGACGTCTGGCCGGAACCAGCGATCAGTTCCATGACCCAGCGGTCGATATCTGCCAGCATGTTGTCACGATGAGGCGCCGAACTCGGATAATGCCGCAAGGTCACCGACATGCCTGCTGCATAGAGCAGCCGCAGATCGTCGCAGACCGCATCGGCCGGATAGGTCTCGTCATCGCAGCTAGCGGCCATGAAGAGCGGCAGCCGTCGTGCATCCGCAATGCGTGCTAGCGGTGCGTCGCCCTGTGGAAAGGGCCCACCCAACGACGCCACGCCTGCAAATAGTTCCGGCTCACGCATCGCCAGGCGAAAGGCCATGGTGCCGCCGGCACCTTGTCCCGCCAGAAAGATCCGATCCTCGTGCACGTTGAACCGGGTCCGCATCTCGTCGATCGCTTCCAGCACGCGATTCTGCGCCAGGAAGGTGTGGTCGTGATTCTGTCGCCAGGTGTAGCTATCGCCCATTTCGCTCACAATGGCCGGTTCACTATCGTGGACCAGCGTGCCGCGAACTCCGATGGCGAGATAGTTCCGCATGCTGATCTGCGGCATCACCTCTTTAATGGCGTGCTCATCCTCGCCCTCATCATGCAGCCACACCACTAGCGGGTAAGCATAGCCCGGCTCGTAGTGCATCGGCGAAAAGACCGAGCAAGGAAATTCCCCCAGTTCACTCTCCGCCGTGGCCAGGGCCGTGGCGAAGCGGTTCGCGGGTAGCAGGCCAGTCGACGATTGTGGCGTCAGTTGCAGGCGATTCATATGCGTTTCTTCGCGAGGTGAGCAGGGCATCTTGGGGAGCTGTCCGATCGTGGCAGGCGGCACCGCCGTCACAATTTCCCAGCCGACAATTCCCCGATGGTGTCGAGTAAAGTCGAGGAATCTATTACAGCCCCTCGATTGGGTCAACGGCAATCACGTTCACGCAGCCGGCAATCGCGTTCACGCAGCCGGCAATCGCGTTCACGCAGCCGGCAATCGCGTTCACGCAGCCGGCAATCGCACCCAGTCGGCATTACGCCAGTGACCAGCAGTGCTATCACGGCTTACCAGCTGCCAATGGGTCACGCGCTCTGTTGCCGATGACCGTTCGTCCTTGTCGTGCCTATCTCTTCTCGCGCACCTCCTATTCTTCTCGTTCCTGTGTCCGTCCTTGTTATCTAAGCCGCAGCGTTTACACGCCCAGCTCTTCCATCGTCGCGACCAGTTCCTTGACCGCGTCGACGCTCTTCTGGAATTCTGCCTTTTCGGTTTCGGTCAGCTCCAGCTCGACGATCTTCTCCACGCCGCCGTCGCCCAAGATGACCGGCACGCCAACGTAATATCCGCCCACGCCATATTCCGACTCGCAGAAGGCGGCCGCCGGTAGCAGTCGCTTCTTGTCGCGGACGATCGCCTCGACCATCTGAGCCGTGGCCGCCGCCGGAGCGTAGAAGGCGCTGCCCGTCTTCAACAGACCGACAATCTCGCCACCACCCTTACGGGTTCGCTCGATGATTTCTTCCAAGCGATCGGCGTCGATGAGCTGGGTCACCGGCACGCCGCCCACGCTCGTGCAGCTTCGCAGCG
>CAYLRE010000161.1:0-10828 GCA_964385715.1 uncultured Planctomycetaceae bacterium | reverse complement strand
CGCCGGAAACGGAAGAGGCGCTGGGGCTGATGTTCGCCGCCCACGCGGATGACGGATCCTGGAACAACCAGAACTGCTGGCCGCCGATCGAGTCGAGTGCTTATCACGCCGCTACGGTCGCCGCCATGGCTACCGTGTCTGCCCCCGGCTGGCTGGAGAAAATCTCCGCCGACCAAGAAAAGAACGCGGATGTGATCGCCGGGCTGGAGAAGATGAAAAAGTACCTTCGCGAAACCGAACCACCGCACGACTATGGCCGGCTGTTGTTGTTGTGGGCCTCAACCCGCGTCGACGGTCTGATCGACGACGAGAAAGCGGCCGAGATTCGCGAGATGATCTTCGCCCACCAGAACGAAGATGGTGGTTGGTCACTGCGTAGCTTCGCCGCGCCGGAGAAGTGGGGAAATGGCGGCCGTGTGGGGCGCCTTGAGGCTGAGGACGAAGCGACTCGCACCGCCAGTGACGGACATCAGACCGGCCTCAGCGTGTTGGTGCTACGTGCCGCTGGCATCGAAGCGACCGATCCGCGGATCACCAAAGCGGTCACTTGGTTGAAGAACAATCAGCGCCAGTCCGGCCGCTGGTGGACCCGCTCACTCAACACCGATCGCGTTCACTACATCACCTACACCGGCTCGATCTACCCGTTGGCGGCCCTCCACGCCTGCGGCGAGTTGGGGCCGAAGGGCTTGGCGGGGAAGTAGGGGCGTAGAAGGGATCATCTAGAAGTCGCCCAGCCCCCCCGCTTCGCGCGCTTTTTGGTATTTCTCAGTAAATTCCGCAGACCACTTGAACAGATCGTCGTGGGTTTCGAATCGAGGGGCCGCCACCCAGCCGGAGTGCTCGGGGGAGAAATACGAATCGCCGACAATTCCCGATTCGGTCCATAGCACCCATGTCTTGCCGGTGGTCGTGTCGAGAAGAATGGCACCATCACCATTGCCGCTGACGGTATATCTACCGACTTCGCCTTCTCCACGGGAATCTGTTTCGTTCTTGGCTGCCGCCACTCCCAACAGAACGACACTCGCGCCCAACAATAGAATCGCCACGGTCCGTTTCATAACCGGTCCTCCGTAGAAGAAAGTTGCCCACGCCAGGTGGCGTTTGAGTTGGAATTGCCAGTCAGATCAGAATCGCAATCGAGTAGGAATTAGCGTGTCGCACACACCCTATTCGTCGTCCTCTTCCGAATCGCCTTCATCGCTCTCTTCCTCAACAACTTCAATGTCGACTTCGTCTTCATCGGCGTCCTCTTCGCCACTGTCTTCATCAACGCCAGCTTCTTCGTCATCACCCTCTTCTTCAGCCTCGGCGTCTTCTAATTCGCCCTCTTCTTCGTCTTCGGCTTCTTCATCGTCCGCCTCTTCCGCGGCGGCTTCAGAATCCTCTTCCTCTTCGTCGGCTTCGTCTTCCTCGCCCGACTCACCTTCCAGCTGACTGTAAAACTCTTCTTCCGCTTCAGCCGCTTCGTCTTCAAGCCGCTCAATACGGCGGGCGATACGCGCTAGCTCAGTACCAAAGCGCCGGCGAAGCGACTCTTGCTCCTCTTCCGATGCCACCGCCAGCATCAGTTGCTGTTTCTCCTCCAGCTCTTCGAGCACCTCGGTCATCTCTTCGATCGCCTCGCGTCGCTCGCGATTCTCCACCTGGAACTCGACCCAGGCACTCAGCGACTCGCGATCGTCGAAACGGGGGATGCCCACCCAGGCAGCCCGATCGCCATCCTCTTCGATCCGCTGCAGCACCCAGGTGTTGCCGGTGATGGTGTCGACGAGAATCGCCGCGTCGTCAATTTCCGTCACGGTGAAACGACCGACTGGAATCTTGGGCTGCGGCTGCATGGCCGGCTGGGGCTGCGTGGGCGGTTGGGCGATGACGGGATTGGCGACCGAAAGAAGCGCAACCGCGACGGCCAAGCAGAGCGTGCGAATCATGGGTGTCTCCTCAAAGTTTGTTCCGATATTTGAGCCGGCGTCGGTGCTGCGGTTTGGATTGCCGAGCGAATCTATCCGCAAGGATTTCTCAACACTGCGGCGCACGCGGCTTCCCTCCATTATACGATGAGGTGACAAACAGGTAACAAAACGGGCAAAACAACCGTAAAACAAGGACTTCCCCGTGGCGGAAAGGGCCCCGCTGCGAGGGCTCAAATTTTCTTGATCTGAACCGCTAGGCGTGGATAATTTTCCGTAGCGGCACTCGATGCGACTCTCATAGTCGCTCTGCACTCCGTGCAGAGCTCAAGCTGAATTCGGAGAATTCAGCAACAATAATCCGTTCTTTGGCAACTTGGTAGATAGACCTGAGGCTTAAGACCTCAGGCTTGAGCGAGCACAGGGCGACAGTCTGCGGCGTAAGGCATGGGCTTTGTCCATAGTCGCGCGGCACTCCTGTGACGCGAGCGAGAACCAGAAATTGACTGCACCTTTTTTTGGCGTCGCGCACAGAACTGGCGAATTAACGCTAAGCGCAATTGCACACGAAAGTTACAGCCACAAAGAGCGAAACCGGCCATTCGCGCAAGACCCTACGCTGCAAGGCGTTGGAGTTTTTTGGCCCCCACCCCGTTTTCGCCCATATGGCAAAAAAAGTCGGCGATTAAGAAGAGAGGTCAGGGTGCCATGCTCACCCTGGGGTGAGCATGCTTTCGCGGCGTACTTATCCACATGCCCACGTGAACGTGGGCATGGCACCCAGCCGATGGAGACCTTCGGTCAATCAGATGGGACGGTCGGGAGACCGTCCCACAACTTGATTCTGCGGGTTAGCCCGCGTCGTTCGCTCGACACCAAGCGATGGCGTCGGCCGTGGAAAGTTCACCGGCTTTCGGCTTGTCGCCACTGGCGGCGGCCGGGGCGGCAGCTTCTTCCGCGGCCGGTTCTTCGGCAACGGCAACGGCCGCTTCTTCAGCGGGGGCTGCGGCAGGAGCGGCAGCTGCACCACCACCGCCTTCACCACGCATCATCGCCAGCTTCTCAGCGGTCGACATCTTGGTGAGGTCTTTACCGGCGGCGGGGGCGGCCGGAGCAGCGGCAGCCGGGGCCGCACCACCTTTTTCGCCACGCATCATGGCCATCTTCTCGGCGGTCGAGAGTTCCTTGCCACCAGCGGCGGCACCCTTCGGCTTGCGAGCGGCGGCCATGATCTCGGCCGTGGTCTGGGTCTTCGCGGGAGCAGCAGCGGCGGCACCACCACCGGCACCCTGAGCACGAGCCATCTCAAGCGGCGAGAGCTTCTTGCCACCGGCGGCGGCGGCCGGCTTGGCGGCGGCTTTGGCAGCAGGCTTCGCAGCCGGCTTGGCCTTGGCGGCAGGCTTCTCTGCAGCCGGCTTTTCCGTGATGGTCAGGAAGTCGACATCGATGTCGTACCAGCCAATGTTGTTGGCCGCGGTGAACTCCACCAACGCGCGACCACTCATGTTGACCGTTTTGACGACACCGACGTCATCCTTGAATCGTCGCAATTCCGGTCGGGACTCGTCGACCTTCACGTACTTGTCGGTGAACTCTCGCTTCAGTTTCTCGATGTGCTCGAAGACCATGCGTCTCGATTGTCCTTCGTTAGAAAGAGGTCGCGGTGGAATAATCAGGCTTGGCGTGTGCCGCTTCTCTCTGGCGGCGGACAGCTGCCGTGGTTGGCTTTTGTCTGACTGGGCATTTTGCAGACGCCCAGGGGCCAGCATCTTCTCGATGTGGCGAGAACAACGATTTTCGTGGATTTTGGGCCGGAAAACAAGGTCGAGCGGGCCGGGTCAGCCGAGCCGCTCCACGACATACCGCCAGCGGAACGTATAGGGATAATCGACGCTCGAAATCGCTGGGGCGATCGTTAGTCCGGCCTCGGTCAGCACCATCGAATCCTGGGCTTCTCCCTCATCGCGGGCGGCTTCGACTGGCTCCATTTGGACCCGCAGACTCACGTCGCCAAGCTGCAGCCGGGCCGCTTCGGAGCCGGGAGAAAAGCCGTCGACCGGTCCGGGCACAACGCGCTGCGGCGCAACCATGGTGCGATAGGTGCTGCCCAACCGCGGGGTCTCCGCTGGCGACTTCTTCACGCGGCAGGCGGCGTCGAACACCGCACGGCCAGTGGCCGGATCGAAATCGACCGCCAGTGAGAAGTGGCCCGAGGTGGTCGCCCCGACCAGCATGGCCAGCGGCCGTGTGTCGACCTCCTGAAGATGCAGCTCCTGAAAGGCGGGACTGGCGGGCCAATCCTGCTCATCGGTGCCTTCTTCCGAGGTGGCCAGCGGGACAACCTGCTCGTCATCTTGTTGATTAACAGCCGCAATCGAATGCACAAAGCGGTCGCCCACGAACTCAAAGCGGATCTGCAATCCGCTGCCGGAAAGTACAACAGGTTCGCTCATCGGCTAATTCTCTTCCGCTCCGACTCGCCAACGGAGGTAGGCATCGAGGAAGGGCTGGATGTTGCCATCCATCACGTCCTGAAAATTACCGATCAGCATGTTCGTGCGGGCGTCCTTCACCCGTTGATCCGGGTGCAAGAAGTAATTGCGAATCTGCGAACCGCCGCCGACGCGGGCTTTGTCCTTGTACTTGGCCGCTTGCTCCGCTTCGCGTTTCTCTTCTTCTACGCGGGCCATGCGAGCACGCAGCATCTTGTAGGCCGCCGCGCGATTCTTGTGCTGACTCCGCTCGGCCTGACATTGCACGACAATCCCGGTGGGCTCGTGGGTCAGTCGAACCGCGCTGTCGGTCTTGTTGACGTGCTGGCCTCCGGCGCCGCTGGCCCGGTAGGTGTCTTCGCGAACATCCTTGTCCTGAATCTCGATCTCAACGTCGTCGGAGACTTCAGGCGAAACATCGACCGCGGCGAAACTGGTCTGGCGTTTGCCTTCGCTATTGAAGGGGCTGATGCGAACCAGGCGGTGCTGGCCCATCTCGCCTTTGAGATAGCCATAGGCCATGGGACCACGAATGGCGAGCGAGGCGTTGTTGATGCCCGCCTCGTCGTTGTCTTGGCGATCGAGAATCTCGGCGTCGTAGCCTTGGCCGGCGGACCACTGAATGTACATCCGCAGCAGCATCTCGGCCCAATCATTGGCGTCGGTGCCGCCATCGCGGGCGTGAATCGTGACGATCGCCCCGCGGGAGTCGAACGGACCACTGAGCAGGGTCTTGAGCTCTTGATCGTCCAGCTCCTTCTCCAGGCGTTCTAACTCGGCACGCAATTCGCACAGCATATCGGGATCTTCGTCCGCCATCTCCAACATGGTGTCGAGATCCTCGCCAGCGGCGAGCAGCTGCTCAAGCGGCTTGATCACGCCGGTCAGGGCTTTTAGCTCCCCGACGGTGGACTGAGCCTTCTCCTGATTGTCCCAGAAACCGGCGGAGCCCATCTGTTTCTCGATGGCGGCGGCTTCTTGTTGCTTACCGGCATAGTCAAAGAGAGTCTCGCAGCTGAAGGACGCGCTGCTGGATCGCTTGAGCACGATCGACGATTTCTTTCTCCATGACGGAATCTCCCACCTAATAACTGGGCAGCTAGGACTTGGGGCAGCTAAGACCAGGCCAATTAGAAACTGAGCTGTTAGAACCGGGACATCGCTGCGACAGCCCCCGTGGAAACGACTGAGACGGAGGCTAATCCGGTATTATACGTGTAGAAAGGGTAGCCGACGAGGACGCCTCGCGAGCGACTTGCCAGGCCAGTCGCGAGGGCTCTACACTTGGTCGGGCGTTACACTTTGGTCTGTCAGAATCCCCCAGAAAGAACTCTCCATGTCGCGAATTGTGCTAGCCATGAGCGGTGGTGTCGACAGCAGTGTCGCTGCGCACCTGCTTTGCGAGGCCGGGCACGAGGTGATCGGCGTCTTCATGCGGCACGGCACCGAGTCACCGGTTGCGGCCCCGACCGCCTGCAGCGCCCCCGCGACTGCCGATGAAGAAAAGGGCAGAGCAGAGCAGGGCGGCAATTCCCTCGGTCAGTTGCCTATCATCAAGGAGCGACTCGACCACAAACAGGGCTGCTGCAGTGCCTCGGACGCCGAAGATGGCCGTCGCGTGGCGGATCGACTAGGCATTCCGTTCTATGCTCTGAATCTGCAGCAAGAGTTCGATCAGATCATCGACTACTTCGTGGCCGAATACACGGCTGGTCGCACGCCCAATCCTTGCGTGATGTGCAACAACTGGATCAAGTTCGGCAAACTATTCGACTACGCCGACAGCGTGGGGGCGGAATTCGTGGCGACCGGGCATTACGCCCAGCTCGCACCAGCCGCCGACGGCACTCCGCGGCTGGTGCGTGGCGTCGATCGACAGAAAGACCAGTCGTACGTGCTGTTCGGTATCGAGCGACCTTTGCTCTCGCGAATGATGCTTCCGGTCGGCGGGTTCGAGAAACCGAAGATCCGCGAAATCGCCGCGGAGCTGGGCCTGCGCGTGGCGGAAAAGAAGGACAGCCAGGAGATCTGCTTCGTTACCGCCGGCAAGCATGCCGAGTTCGTCCGCGATCGACAGGGCGAGGCGATCGACACCGCCGGCGAGATCGTCACCACCGACGGCACCGTGGTCGGCGAACATCCTGGCATCGAGGGCTTCACCATCGGGCAGCGGCGCGGACTGCGGGTCGCCATGGGGGATCCCCGCTTTGTGGTTCGCATCGAGCCGGAAACCCGCCGCGTGGTGATTGGGGAGAAGGACGAACTGGCTACCGCGGAACTTACCGCGCGGGATTGCAACTGGCTGGTAGAGCTGTCCGCCGGCAAGACACGGTGCCTGGCCCAGATTCGCTACAACAGCTCGGCCCAACCGGCCACCGCCGAGCTGCTCGAAGGGAATCGCCTGCGAGTGGTGTTTGATAACCCTTGCTACGGCGTTGCTCCCGGCCAGGCGGTCGTTTGCTACGACGAAGAGCGGGTCCTCGGCGGCGGCTGGATCGAGTAAGCCGGCGCTTGTGCGTTCTGCTGTCTATTCCGCGGCACCCGACCGGAGCCCTCAGATTGCGCTTCCCCGATTTTCGCCGTTGTGGCAGACTGTGGCTCGCGTCCTAAACGGGGGACTCGCGTCATGCCGGGCGGCCACGTCCAATTAGGGGACTCGCGTCCAACACGGGCGTTCACGTCCCAATCTGGCACTAGCGCCAGAAATCCGCACGGCCAGGGAGCCGGAGGAGGGGCGCGAGTTCAACGCAACTGGTGGAGCCTCTCAATGTCGTACGCACTGAATCGCGGTTTTATCTGGCCACTTCTGGCAATTCTCCTAGGTACTTTTACGTGGGCAGTCGTGCTTGTCCCCGCACCAGCCTGGGCCGATGGCGAGGAGCCAGCCGCGGAACAGAACGACGGCGACGCTCAGAAAGAAGAGGCCGAAGAGCCGCCACACCTGGACGGTCCGCGGGCGACCTTCGAGACCTTCCTGCCGGCGTATCACAAGAAGAACTTCAAACGGGCCGCGGCCTGCCTCGACTTTTCCAAGGTCGAACCGACCCCGAACGACAAGGCCGAAATTGAGTACATGCAGCAGCTGCTAGCTGTCATGGATCGCAACGGCCGGGTGGAGTACTCGGACCTTCCTGAAGACGTCACCGGCGACAGTTACACCTGGCAGCCGAAAGAAGAGGACACCCCCATTACGGTCGTGCGCGGCGCCGACGGCATGTGGCGTTTCGACGCCGAACTGGTGGCCAGCCTTCCGGATCTCTATGAGGCGATCAAAGACAAACCGATCGCGCTGGAGTGGCATCAACGAATCTTCCTCGGCACTCCGGTTTGGAAATTCGGTATCGTCTTTTTGTCGCTACTGATCGGCTGGATCCTAGGCCGCATTCTGAAATCGATGCTGGCTGGCAGCGGAGCGTCGCTGGAGAAACGAAATCGCGAATACACGGGCGTGATGCTCAAAGCTCTTTCTCGAGCAGCCGTTCCATTGATGCTGACGCTGGGGCTCTCGATCGGAATGGAGTTCCTGCGGCTCCACGAGGTCGTTCGCGACACGGTCGACACGGTCATCGCGGTCCTCTTTGCAATTGGTTTTGCCTACGCTCTCTACTGCCTGGTCGACGTAATCGCGATCTGGCTGAAGCACTTTTCGCAAAAGACCGACAGCAAGCTCGACGACATGCTCGCACCCATGGTCACAACCACGGCCCGTGGCACGATCATCGTGCTGGCGCTCGTGCAGATTGCGACCATCTTGAGCGACAAACCGATGACCTCGGTCATTGCCGGTCTTGGTGTCGGTGGTTTGGCCATCGGCCTCGCCGCTCAGGATATGATCAAGAACTTCTTCGGTTCGCTAATGATCTTCAGCGATCAACCGTTTGAACTAGGCGACCGCGTGGTGATCAGTGGCGTCGACGGCACGGTCGAATCGGTCGGCTTCCGCAGCACGCGAATTCGCACGCTCGACGGGCATCTCGTCACCATGCCAAACGGGGACGTCGCCAACTCGGCCGTGCGAAACGTCACGGCTCGGCCCAATATCAAACGATCGTTCAGCGTGACCGTGACCTATGACACCCCGCCGGAAAAGGTCCAACGGGCACTCGAAATCCTGGAGGAGATCCTCAAGGACCACGAGGGGATGGACGGAGAGACGCCGCCGCGAATCTATTTCAACGACATGACCGACATCGCCCTCTCAATTCAGGTCATCTACTGGTACCACCCGCCGGACTACTGGGCGTACTGCGCGTTTTCGCAATGGGTCAATTTCGAAATCCTGCAGCGGTTCAACGCCGAGGGCATCGAATTCGCCTTCCCGACGCAAACGCTGTTCCTGGCAGGCGATCCCAATCGGCCGCTCAACACGGCCACACCGTAGCGAGGTCTCGCGGCTCGACGGCTGGCCGAAGGGGCGAAAAAGCATCCGGCCAGAAGTGTATCCACTGGCAAAATCTCGTTGATATAATAGATTCTTCGCCCGCGGGCGTGGGGCCGGTGGAATCACGTATTTCAGCCCCCCTCGTTTGTTTATTCCTGCGGCTGATCCACACCTTCGGTTCACCAATTCAACAACGTCGCTTTTGACAATCGGAGCTACACGTCATGTGGTTCAATCATCACGCCATTCGCTTTTCCCTGATCGTGGGACTCTTTACTGGCGGACTCTTTGTCGGCACGGCCACATTCGCGCCGCACAATGCCAATGCTCAGGACGTGGTGCTCTCGCAGCTCTACGGCAAGGGTGTTCACGCCTACTTCGACGGCGACTTTGAAGCGGCCCACCGACACCTTAGCGATGCCATCGATGGTGGCACGCTCGACCCCCGCGTCTATTATTTTCGCGCCATGGCCTACCACCACCTTGGCCGTCCGGAAGAAGCTGCCCTCGACATGGCCATGGGTGCTCGACTTGAAATCCGAGACGTCAATCAGTTTTACCCCGTCTCGCGTTCCTTGGAACGAGTACAAGGTCGCGAGCGCGTGATGCTCGAACAACAGCGCCGCGACGCTCGATTGAACCAACACCAAAAGGCACAAAGCCAACGCCGCAAACGCTTTGGTGGCGAAGGCGTCACTCCGCCGCGACCGACCGCCCCGCGTAGTTTGCCGCCGAGTGACGACGCCGACGCGGCACCCGTCGATGAGGATGTCACGGTCGATGACTCCTCCGACGACTTCAAGGCGGAAGGCAACCCCTTTGGCGACGACCCGGTTGAGGACACTGCGACCGACGCAGCGACGGATACCCTTGAGGAAGACGCCGACGATGGCAACATCTTTGCAGGCGACGACGACACCGACGACACAACCGAGGACGACTCGAATCTCGACGAGGATGACGGCGATCTCGGAGAAGACGAAGAGGGCCTAAGTGACGACGAGGGAGACATCTTCGCAGGTGACGACGATTCAGACGAGGCGTCCGATGACGAGGCTGGTCTGGAAGACGACGGCGACATTTTCGATGCCGACGAGGATTCGAGCGACGAACTGGGTGATGACGAACTGGGCGAAGATGACCTGGGTGATGCAGACCTCGGTGATGACGAGAACGTCAGTGTTGCTTCGGCCGAAACCGCCGCAGAAGCACCGAAGCTCGGCAAAAATGGCGCCAAAGCAATCGGACGAAGCATCCTAGGCCTGTTCGGCGGTGCCAAGAAAACTCCCCCAGCAGCTGGCCCGCCCGAAAACCCGCACGCTAATGACGACACGGAAACGGCCGACTTTGGTGAGGATCTCGAGAGCGACGAAGGACTCGATAGCGCTGACGATCTAGACGGGGAATCTGACGACACCTTCGGTGAAGAAGTAGACGACTCGCTCGACGAAGACGGCGACCTGGGAGATGAAGATCTCGACGATATCGACCTGGAAGAAGGCGATCTCGGCGATGAAGACCTGGACGAGGATCTAGGAGACGAGGATCTACTCGACGACGAGTAGACCGCCTCCGCCTCTCAGCGAAGCATCACGAACAACCGCTTCCCTGGCAAACTCGCCTAGGGGGAACCGTTGTCTTTACCCTCTTTGCCGTACAGATTACCTGACCTAAAGGCATCGGCCATGGCCATCGGCACTTCGGCCTCGGCCAAGAGTACCTTGGCGCGATTCTCGGCCACCGAGGCCTTCATTTCTTGTTCGTGGGCAACCGCTTCGGCACGTCGCTGTTCGGCCTTGGCCCGCGCGACACGCGTGTCGGCTTCCGCCTGATCGGCCTGCAATCGAGCCCCGATATTCTCGCCTACGTCGATGTCGGCAATATCGATCGACACGATCTGAAAGGCCGTCTGGGCATCGAGTCCCCGCTCCAACACCGCTCGAGAAATTCGATCGGGATTCTCCAACACGTGCAGGTGGTCGGCCGCCGAACCGATCGAAGTAATGATTCCTTCGCCAACGCGAGCGATGACCGTGTCT
>CAYLRE010000160.1:0-10852 GCA_964385715.1 uncultured Planctomycetaceae bacterium | reverse complement strand
GCGGGCACGGGTGCGAGACTCGACAGCAACGGCGTGCTGTTTCACGAAGTCGATCAGCGAGGGACCGTCGGCATAGATACTGGTCGCCTCGATTTTCCAAAGACCATCGAGCTTACGAAGCTTGAGCGGACCTGGCGCGGTAACGGCCGGAATGAACACCGTCGCCGCCTGATCGCTAGCTTGATTCACCACCACACGATCGACGATCGATTCGTCGAGCATGTCGATCGTGAAAGAAGTGCCTTTCCGGTTGTTCTGCAGCGTGTGATAACCTTCGTCACCAAAGCGATCGATCACCGCCTGGCGATACGCCAAGCCTGCCTCGGCATCCTCCAGACTCGCCATGACCGCTTTCATGACCAGAGGCTCGCCCACGAAGCATGCCTTGTATTTCTCCGCGTCTCCGTGGTGCGTAGCTCGAATTAGCTGCCGCACCGCCTCCTTGGGACTCGTCGCTTTGGCGGGATCGCATTCGGCAAGGTTGTCTGACTTGCGATCCTCGGCAACCTTAGCGACCGTCTTCGCCACCTGTTCTCGCTCGATGTCCTTCACCTCGGACTCGATCCGTGCTCGGTAGTATTCGTCCTCAGCACGATCGATCGGTAACTTGCCGTCGTTATCGCATGCGAAATAGTCAACGCCGGCACGAACCAAGTGGGCAACCATGTCGTCGTCTTTTTCCTCCACGGCATAGTGCAATAGGTTCGCGCCTTTGTCGTCGACGACGTGGATGTCGTGCCCCTCTTTGACCAGCCAGTCGACGGACGCTTCGGTGCTGGAACGAACCGCGTAAAGGAGGGCCGTATTCCCCTGTTTGTCGCGCACCTGGTGGTTCGCCCCACCCTCCTTGAGCATCGTCAGGGCGTCCGTCACCACTCCCACACCATGCAGGGACACCGCATGCAGAAACGGCGTGAGCCCCTGTTTATCGGCGACGTTTGGGGCTGCCTTTGCTTCCAGCAGATACTGCAACAGTTTGAGTCTGGCCGGCCCCCCGGAATACCACCACTCGCTCTCTCCAATTACCCAGCTCAAGGCAGTCCGTCCGTAGGCATCCTGTGCATTGACATCGACACCCGCAGCGAGCGCCTGCTTCGCCTCTTCGACGCTGCCATAGATCGCGGCCCAATGCAGGTCGGTCCATTCTGGTTCGAGGTCTCGATATTCCTCGTACATCTGAATCTGATACGAACGGACATAGGTCACTGCCAAGAACAGCAGCGACTCCCCAGCCTTGGTGCGTGCGTCCCGCTTAGCGCCCGCCTTTAGCAGCAGTTCAATGATCTCCGGCGCGTCGGTGGCGGCCGCATAGTGCAACGGGGTCCAACCGTCCTCGTCCGCCTGATTGACGTCGTCACCTGCTTCGATGAGCAGCGAAACGATTTCCAGCGGCGCCATCTCCGAAGCCATGCTCAAGGGGCCCCGACCAGTGCCACCGCGCACCTGAACGTCTGCTCCTGCTTTGAGAAGTTCAGCAATCGATTCGCCACTTTGAACCGTGCCAAATATGTTGTGCCCGCACGCTACCAGCAGAGGAGTCACACCGCCGGAAGTTGCCCGCTTGGGATCCGCACCATGCTCAAGCAACAGAGAAATGAAGGCCCCATTGTCCTCAATCGCTGCTGCCATATGAAGCGGCGTGAACTCTTCGTCGTTGAGGGCGTGAATATCCGCCCCGCCGGCGAGCAGTCTCTTCGCCTCATCGACGTTCTTAGACCATGCCGCATTGTGCAGCGGCGTGTTACCACCCAGGGTTCGCACATCGATACCCTGTTGCTCAAGCTGGCCGGCAAAGATCTTGGCGAGGTCTTCGACGACTCCTTGGCCGAGTTCTTCGCCAAGATCACCAGGGGCAGATCCACCACCGGCGTCCTGATCTGAAGACAGCTGCGATGACGGTGCATCGGCCGCCAAGTCCCCATCCGGCGGCTCACCACACCCGCTGCCAAGCAGGACAACGCATACCACTACGAGGCAATGCTTCCACTGCACAACATCACTCCCTAGAAACTGCCCGCCGAACCAGCGTGGCTTAGGCCTTTGCGCCCGACAGGTCGGGGACCTCGAAACCTTCGCGATATTCACGGGTCAACATCGTGTTGGCCTTTTCGTTGTTCGTGAATCGCTCGGTCTTGGGATCCATTTCAAGCCAGGGGCCGATTGCCAGTTCCGGTCCGGATACGTCGACCTTGTTGGCTTCGAGGTGCTCGACCATGCGGCTGAGCGAGTCGCTCACCCGCTCGCTCGACTTCACGGCCGTGGTGATCTCGCTAAGCGGCTTCTTCTCGCCCAACTGGTAAGAGATGTTACCGGTGTGGCAGAGAGCACTGGAGAGATGCCCTTCCAACACGTCGGCGTAAAGGTCGGTGTGCTTACGCGACTTCACGGCGGCCAGGAAGTTGCCATAGTGATTGCCGTAGTGCGTCCACTTCTTCACGACGGTGCCTTCGTTGTCGTAGGCGATGGCGTCGTGATAGCTCGGCACGAGCACGTAACCGTTTTCACACTGCACGACGATTCCGACTCGCGATCCGCGGTAGGCGTCTGTCTCTAATCCGCGCGTCTCGAAGATGATCGGGGCTTCGTCGTAGTCGTGGATGACCGTCTGCGTGTTGGCGGTGTTGGCCGCATCGACGTAGCCCAAGCGACCACCGATGCTCATCACGCGGGGCGACAGCTCCTGGGCACCGAGGAACCAACGGCAGACGTCCATCTGGTGGATCCCCTGGTTGCCCATGTCACCGTTTCCGGTGTTGAAATCCCAGTGCCAATCGTAATGCATCTTGGGACGATAGAGATCGACCTTGGCGGCCGGACCGCACCACAGGTCGTAGTCGATGTGGCCGGGAATTCGCAGCGGCGTCTCCCGCAGCCCGATGCTCTTACGACGCTTGTAGCAGGTACCGACGATGTACTTGATCTTGCCGAGCTTGCCACCCTGCACAAAGGCGACGGCGTCACGGATTGAGTTGCTAGAGCGAATCTGCGTTCCGGTCTGCACAATGCGACCGTACTTGCGAGCGGCGTTAACCGCTTGGCGTCCTTCCCAGACGTTGTGCGAAATCGGTTTCTCGACGTAAACGTCTTTGCCAGCCTGCGTGGCCCAAATGGTCATCAGCGAATGCCAGTGATTCGGAGTGGCGATACTGATGACGTCGATATCCTTGCGGTCGAGCAGTTGGCGGAAGTCTTGCACGAGGTCGACGCTACCGAGTCGCTCCGCGACCTTGCCCATCGTCAGCATGTCGCAATCGCAGACGGCGACGACGTTTTCACCGAAGCCCTTGATGTGCGACTGACCGCGCCCTTTGACTCCGACAACCGCGACGCGGACCTTTTCGTTAGCTCCATAGGCGGTCGTGGCGGTAGCCAGCGGTAAGGTGGCCGCGGCCATGGCCGCCGAGTGCTGCATAAAACGTCGTCGCGAAATAGCCATAGAACTTCTCCTGATCGAGGGTTGAGATCGGCTCAAAGGTGGGATCGAAGGAAGGATCGTCTTCGGTGGGGCCGCTGCGTCGGTCCGCCGTCTGGCAGACTCGCCGCGGTGGGCTTGATTATAGCCGGTTCGGCGGGCGAGATCATTCTCGCGGAAAGCCGTAGGGCTGTCGCAGCATACCGAACTTCATCGGCCGCCACGCACGAGCAGCATAGCAATTCAGATCAAAATGAGCAAACTCTGTCGCAGCAAAGAGTTAACGGATTGCCGAGTCGAAACCGCAGTGCTGCCATCGCATAAATGGAGACTTGCGCTTTCGCTGCGTCCGTTCCCGCTGGCCCGGCGTCGTACTGTTGCGGCGAGAGTCGCCTACTTACGTTTCTTCTGGGCAGATCGGTGCATCCGCTTGAGACGACCATAACCCTTTTCGAAGGATTCGGCTGGCCCGAGTTCTTCGCCCAGCGTTTCGGTGGCGACGATGATGTCTTCGTCCTCAGCTAGTTCGCCGTAGCGGTCGGCGATGATGATCGCTTGCTCGACCGCCCGCTCCAGAAACAGAAATCGCTCGTCGAGTGCAATCGCGTACCGGTCTTCGGCATCGTTTAGCTTCGCTTCCTCGTCGGCAATTCTTCGTTCAAAAGCGACTTCCTTGCGTTTCTCCTTCTGCCAGTCGCGAATGGCTGCAAAGTCACCACCGGTGGCCCCTCCCTGTTTGTCGACCTTGGCCTTGATCTCGTCCTGCTTCTTGTCGAGTTTGCGTTTGAACGCCTGCTGCTTGGCCTTCATCTTTTCGAGATCCTTGCGGCGGCGCAGCTTTTTCATACTGAGCTTTACCTCCTTGACCTTCTCGTCGTAGAGGTCAGCCCGTTCCTTGAGCTTGGCAAGCAAATCCTCATCGCGAAGAATCCAGATCCCGTCACGTTTCTCAAAATTCCGCGCCTCGAGGTACTTCGCCGGCTCCGTCTTGGGATCGATGTTCGAAACCACCGGGTTGTCGAGTTCGGAACTGAACAGCGACTTGGCGAACTTGATTTCCTTTAGCTGCACGTTGAGCTTCTGTACATCCTTAGCTGCCTTATCGACGCGGGAGCGAAGTTGCGTGAAATCGCGGCCGGGGCCGAGACGACCACCAACTTTTTCGATCGCGGAAATCACTTCTGGATCCTTCTTCAGGCCCAGATAGGCGTCGCGCAACTGCGTGAGCAGCGAGTCGGCCTGAACAAAGGCGCCGACAAACGCATTGAGCGGACCGGAACGCTTGTGATTCCATTGACCAGCCTGGCCTTGCAGCGGTTGAACCTGTTCGGCAACCTTTTTCTGAAACTCTGGGATCTTCTTGTTGAAGGCATCTACGTCGGCCGGAATGCCGAAACCGCGATAAGCGATCACCGCCTGGTCAAGCTCCAGCTGCTTGACCTCCTTCGCGTGTTGAGCCATCCGCTTGTGGTAGCCTTCCCAGAAGGGCGCGGCCTCCGCGTCGTGCTTCTGAAGATCTGCAAGTGCCTTGTCCTGGTTATCCAACACGCCACGGACTTGCGCTTCATATTGGGCGAGCACCCAGACATCGCCGGCCTTCGTTTGCTTTCGAACGAGTCCCTTTTTCTGAAGCAACTCTTCCTGCGCACCGGCGCTGCCCGCAACCTGCATCAGCCCAAAACATACGATCGCGAACAAAAGAAGATGCCGCGTCGTCGCCTGCCCATTTCTCATATTGATTCCACTGCTCGGGTTGCTGTTGTCTTGAATCGAATCCGCTTCATCGCGCGGCGAGTTTTGCCCGTAGGGGACAACACATTCTAACCATTTTCGTTGTCGATGGGGGGGAGTCGCACGGAGCGCCCCTGCGTTTTTTGCCCGAAAACTCGCTAGACACCCCGCCCACTTCGTTACGGCCGATTGACCATTTCTTGAATCTTCCGATGGGTCGAACTGAAGTCGCCCGAGGGTTCGATACTGCCACCCGTCTGTTCCAGGGCGTTGAGTACATCGTCCTCGCTGGCAACATCGCCATAGGCCATGCCGACCTGATCGCCGCGCTCTAGCACCGCGGAGAGGAACTGCGTTCGCTCGTCCTTCAAATTGGCGATGGCGTCATCGACCGCCAACAAACGCTCGGCGAGCCGGTCGACAGGATACTTCTCCTTCTCGTAGTCGCGCCGTCTGTTGAGCCAGTTCGCTAGGTTGTGATAGACCTTAGAAGGAATCACGTTCTTGGTCAGATCCTCGTGCATCTTCTTGTGCTGTTCATCGAGCTTGACTTGCTTGGCGACCAGAGCCGCGCGGCGTTCCTCCGGAAACGACTCGATCAAGAAATCGATCTCACCTCGGTAGGCGTTCGCATGCAGTATGTCGTGCTTGAATTGTTTTTCACCTTCAAATCGCCAATAGTCTCCCGTACGCGTTAGACCACGAGCAAGAAGGTAGGCCGCCGGATCTTCGGTGGGCGAAACACCTGCATAGGAAGCGTCGACTTTTCCCAACTCCTTCACCGACGCGTCCTCCATTAGGACGACCCGTTTGGGCAATCGGTAAATTGCCTCGGAGAAGGGCGCCAGTTTCTCAAGGTCGGCCACGCTCTTGTCGGCCGCCGCCTGGAGTCGCGCAGCTCGGGTCGAGAGCGAACCAAAATCCGGCCCCGGTCCAAGTTCCCCGCCAGCCTCCTCGACCGCCTGTTTCACGGCGCCGATTTCCCCCAACACGCGATACTCGAATGCGAGTCGATTGAGCTGCATGACCGCCTGCAACGCAAGTGCCGCATTCTTCTTGGCAATCGACAAATCCCGCTCGTACTCAAGGCGGTACGAGTCTTTGAGCATCTGATGTTCGGCTTCGCGAACCTTGAACGCGGCTTGCGCCTTCTCAATCTTCTGGATCAAATTCAGGTAGCCGTGAATGCCGTTGTAGGTCGACGCCAAATGTTCAATGGTTTGCTTTTTCTTATCCTCGGCGAACGCTTTGGCCAGCTGTGTGGCCCGTATAAGGCGTGCCTCCGGGTCGACCGGCACACGCAAGCTAAAGTCCTTCTTCTTTTGCGACCACTCTTCCTTGAAAGCCTTGCCGGCGGCTTTCTGCTGCTCCGCGGTCATCTTCTTGGCTTTTTTGCGAAGCTCCTTAAGTGCCTTTTCTTGATCCTTATCGAGCCCCTTGCGCTCTGCCTTGGCCTGGCTTTTCCGTTCTGCCCGCTCAGCGACGACCGCGGCAACGCTAGATTCCACTTGTGCAACAAGACCGCCTTCTTTGCTCTCGGCATCCGCGGGTGCCTTGACGATTCGCTCGTTGGCGAGAATCCAACGATCTTCCTCTTTCTCTAGGCCGATCGCGGCCAAATAGTCGCCAGCCGCCTCACCCTCTTCGCGGGCTCGAAATGCAGGGCTCTTCACGACGTCGATCTTAGGCCTTTTGAGGGCATCCGCCGATGCGTCATCCCCTGAGACGACTCCACCAGCCACGTCGGATGGCCGGGAAGAAGGCGTCGAACGCCTCGGCTTTGCATCGCCATCCTCCCCATCGGATGCAGCCTCTTCGTTGGCAGCGTCCGCTTTGGCGATATCATCCGCCGATTCCCCTTTTGCCGAATCCCCGTCAACCACGCTTGGCAGACCGGGCGATAGCACATCGCCCGACGAGGTTTCTCCCGCAACCGGTCGCTTGGCAGTAACCTGTCGACGTGTGCGGTCTGGCGACTTCGCCGTCTGGGTAGCGTCTGCTGGTGGAGCGGGACGATCGGTCCGCTTGAACTGAGCAGCTAGCGAGGAGAATGACTCTTCTTCGTCCGAAGAAACATCTCCCTCATGACTTGGTTCGCGCGACTTCTGCGTCTGCGCGATCTTTCTCTCTGGACGATCAGGCGTCTCGCTCGATGTTTCACGACCGTCTCGGGCGGCGATCCTGTTGTCGCTCCCCTTCCAGTTATCGAAGAAACCGATCCCCCACAACAGGCCACCAACGGCCAGCACGGTCACAAGCGAGACCGCGATCACGAGCGGGAAGTTGAACGACTTCTCGTCTTCGTATTCGTCTGCCTCATCGGATTCGTCGTTGGCATCGACCGGCACGGCCGCTTTTTTCTTGACCTTACCGCTACCCGAGCGACGCTTCCCTTTACCACGAGCGCGATCCGCCATCGAGGAACCGCCCGTGGAAACCGAAGAATCACCGGCAGAACCAACGTCCACAATAGGCGTCGGCTCTTCCTCTTCGACAACCACTCGCGAACCGGTATCGACGGGCGTTGGACGGGCATCCGCAGGGGGTCGACGGGGCGCACCTGGCTGCTTCGGCTTGGTCTTCGCCGCAGGGGCCGAAGGCGCTGGCCGCTTGGGGGCTACCTTCGGTCTGGAAGGCGTCGCTGCCGTCGCTCCGCTCGCCGCCTTGGGCTGACTTGCCTGAGCCTGATTCATCTTGGCGGCTTTGTTGGCCAATTGTTTGCGTAGGCGGGCGTCGTAGGCAACCTTCTGCTCTTCATCCAACAGATCGATTCGCAACATTGAAAGTTTGCCAAGCACCTTTTTGGCATCGTCGTTGCGAGATCCGCCTACCTGCGATTCGAGAAACTTGAGTAGACGATCGGCGGCAGCCTCGATGACCGCGGGATCGGCCTCGAACTCCGGTAGCCGCAAGAGCTGGTAGTGATTCGGCGGTTGCTCTTCCGGGGCAATACCGAACCACTCCTGATAAGGATCAAAACCGCCAGCCATGACGCGATTTCCCAATTGTCTTCAGAGAATTGTCGAACTGCCCAACTTGCCGCTTGCCCCGACTGTTGTCCCCAACCAGGCCCGTACTCGACGGGATAACCCTAGCCAATCCTTCTGGGCAATTGCTGTTAGTCGGCGGGAGGCACTACTTGCCTATCTTAAATCCACCGGACGGTGGCTACAACTTTCGCAGCATCATCGTCGATGACGCCCTAGCGGGAGGCTTGTTTCTCCAGCGTCTGACGCAGCTTTGTCAATTTCCGGTACTGGTTATTGAGGTTGGCCGAAGGGCCGATTTCACCACCGACGACATCGAGAGCCTCGAACAACGATTCCTCAGCAGAAAGATCTCCATACTGCTCGCCAATCTTGTGGAACTGTTCTTCGGCGGTCGTAATAAGCGTCTCGCATTTCTCGTAAGTCGAATCGACAAGTGCGTTGTCCTTCTCACACTTCTGACGGAACGGCGTGACCTCTTTCTTGATCTGTTGCTGGAGCTTGGTCCGTTTCTCCTTCTGAGCTGTATTCGCCTGTAACCAGTTCTTGTTGATGTGGTCGGTCAGACCCTTAATCTCCTTTTTCAACTTCGCTTCATGGAAATCGTATCTGGGCCGAATCTCCTCATTCTTGGCGACTTGCTTCTTCGCCTTACTAAAGGCGGCCTTCAGCTTGACCGCCTCTTTAATCTTCGCGGTCAGATCATCTTCAGCCGCCAGTACCCAGATGCCTTTCTTGTCGCTGAGTCCCTTGCCGGCCAAATAGGCTCGGGCCGCATCTTCACCGTCGTCCGCCTTGAAGGTCGCCGGAGCCGGTTGCGGCGGTGCGGTGGTCGCAACTTCCTCCGCGGACGCGCCTGCTGGCTGCTTGGGCTGCGGAGCAGGTACCGCCGGAGCCGGTACTTCCGGCTTGGCCGCTGTACGAGGCTGCGGCAGCGGAACCGCCTTCTTGCCGGCGACGAAAAGCTGGATCGCCTCGGCTTCGTACTTCGCCAGGTTGTTCCAATAGACTTCATTCAGACCAGGGTACTGCAGGAACCCACCGCTGGCCGGAAACTGGGCTCGGTAGTCGAGATATCCGCGACCGCGAATCTGCTGAATATGCGTCGGGTTACTAAAGTCGACGCCGCCCTGCTTGAGGCCGTTGTACAACGCATGAAGATGGTTGTTGATCAATGCCTGGCGATCGATGACGCCTTGCGCCTCAGGCACGATCCACCAATTGGTCTTTACCTCCTGCGGCATGGCAGGGTTACGGGCATTTGCGAGCAAGAGTCCGACACTGTCCACAACGCGAGCGTTAGTAGCCGTCGGGTCCTTGAAGACGCTATAGGCGTCGAGCAGTTGCTGAGCGGTTGCCGGTTCGGCGGCCGAAAGTGATGCCGCTGGCAGGCCTGAAAACAGCGTTAGTGCCAATAGGAGAAATGCCGCTGGCCGAAGCTTGGCAGATGCTTTGGAAGAAGACGTCTGCCGCAAATCGTCCGATGAAATGCAGCAAACACTCGAAGGGTCAAAAGCGCGAGTCATCATGAGCTCTCTTCTCAGTCATGAACTAGCCACCTGTGTACTGGCACCCCGTGCCCCTAGCCGCACACCCTTTTTCGCCCCTCTAACTATTCTACGGTCAAGCCACAACTAACACAACAAACTGATCTTATGACGATTGTGAGGATTGCTCGGCCGATTTTCCAGCTCACTTTCTTGCACATCCATCAGCGGACGATGATGCGTGCGATGCCTGCCTCTCAGTAGTGGGGGATTATGGTGCGAGCCGCGTGGCGCCCGTTGTAAATCCACCGTCGACCAGGATCGTTTGGCCCGTGATGTATTCGCTCGCCTCCGAAGCCAGAAATACGACCGTACCGTCCATATCGTGCGGCAGTCCGGCACGACCGAGCGGCGTTCGATCGACGATCGACTCCACCCACTTCTCGTTCTCGTATAGAGCGTTATTTTGTGCGGTCCGGAACCAGCCTGGCGACAGGCAATTGACCGTGATCCCGTAGCGGCCCCAATCGTCAGCCAAACTCTTCGTCATCTGCTTCACACCTCCGCGACTGGCACAGTAAGGAGCCATGCCGGCGTTGCCGAACTCGGTCGTGATCGAACCAATGTTGACGATCCGGCCGTAGTTTCGTTCGACCATGTGTCGGGCTACGTGCTGCGAGACGAAGAACTGCCCTCGCAAATTGGTGTTCACGATGGTGTTCCAGTTGTCCCAGGTCACTTCCAAGGCGGGTTCGCGAACATTGCAGCCAGCGTTGTTCACCAGGATGTCGAGCTTTCCGTACGCCTCGTGAGCAGCGGCGACCATCGAGGCGATGCTCTCTTCCTCCCGAACGTCGAGCGGCAGCGCCACGGCTCGTCGCCCGAGCGATTCGATTTCGGATTGAAACACTGTCAGGCTCTCGACCGAGCGCGAGGTGATCACCAAGTCAGCACCTGCCGTGGCGAGCGCCCGGGCGAAGTACTGGCCCAAGCCGCGGCTAGCCCCGGTAACAATAGCCACGTGTCCGGTTAGGTCAAATCGGTTCTCGGTCCCAGACTCGGTCATGATGCTGATCGTTCCTTAAATGTGTTTCGCGCGGCGGGTCCGGAATTATTCCCACTTCCAATCCACCTACGTCTCTTGGGCATCTTCTAAAGACAAAAGGGCGTTCTGCACGCACCCGTTACCTACAACACGCGCCCGTTACCTACAAAAAGAGGACTCCCAGCCACCG